>JALYGH010000374.1 GCA_030777205.1 Chloroflexota bacterium | reverse complement strand
CCGCCGCGCCGTCCGCGCGGGCAGCCGCCGCGCTCCCGTCGAAGCCGGCCGACTTTCCAAGCGGCGCGATCCAGTTCTGGGTCGGCTTCCCGGCCGGTGGGAGCACCGACGTCGGCGGACGGATCCTGGCGGCGGCGATGGAGAGGATCCTCGACCAGTCGGTCACCGTGGTGAACAAGGTCGGCGGCTCGGGCCAGACGATGTGGACCGAGCTGGCGCGCACGAAGCCCGATGCGAGCGTGATCGGGATGGCCAACGTGCCTCAGATGCAGGCCTACATGATCGACCCGGAGCGCCAGGCGGCGTTCAACATGGACAGCTTCGAGCCGATCGCCAACCAGGTGCTCGACCCGGGCGCGGTGTTCGTCCCGACCAACAGCAGGTTCCAGACGATGCAGGATCTGATCCAGGCGGCCAAGCAGAGCCCGGGCCAGATCAGGGTTGGCGACACCGGTATCGGCAGCGACGACCACTTCGCGATCCTCGATCTCGAACAGCGGACCGGCGCCGATTTCCGGATCGTCCACTTCGAGGGCGGCACCCCCTTGACGACGGCCGTGCTCGGGGGCCAGATCGACGCGGCGTTCGACAACGTCGGCGGCTGGGTCAGCAGGGTCAAGTCCGGCGACGGCAGGGTGCTGGGGGTGATGGCCGAAACGCGGAGCAAGTTCCTGCCGGACGTGCCGACGTTCGAGGAGATGGGGATCCCGATCTTCTCGTACTCGGCGCGCGGCGTCATTGGCCCGCGGAGCATGAAGCCGGACCACGTCCGCTACCTGTCGGCGGTGGTCGAGGCGGCGATGAACACGGCGGACGTCCAGGAGAGGATGAACGAGGTCGGCCTGGCCCAGGAATACATGGGGCCGGAGGAGTACGCCAAGTTCCTGCAGGAGCAGATGCAGCGGACAGAGCGGCTGTTCGACCTGATCGAATCGGAGCGTGAGAACGCGTAGGCCAGGAGCCAGGAGCCGGGAGCAGGAGCCAGGAGGGGGAGTCTTCTCCTGGCTCCTGGCTCCTCGGGGGAGGCGAAGATGGCGCGCGCCCACCAGATCGCAAGCGTAGTGTTCTTCCTGCTCGGGATCTTCGTCCTGTACGAGTCGGTCCAGCTTCGCTACTTCACGCGTCTGGGGCCGGGGCCCGGGTTCTTCGGCGTCTGGCTCGGTGGGCTGCTCGCGGCGTTTGCCGTGATTTTCTTCGTCCAGAACACGCTGCCGCGCTGGCGGACGGACGAACCGCTCCACGTGCTCCCTCCGCGACCGGTGCGGCCTGCGATCGCGCTGACCATCCTGGCGCTGATCCTGACGCTCGTGCTGCTGCCGGTGCTCGGCTTCCGCCTGACGATCCTGCCGCTCGCGTTCATCTTGCTCCTCGTCGTCGGACGGGAGTCCTGGCCCACCGCGACCGTCGTCAGCCTGGTCGCCAGTTTCGGCGTCTACTACGTGTTCACCAACCTGCTCGGCGTGGTGCTGCCGACGGGCATCGTGGGGTTCTGAGATGGAATCGCTCGTGGCGCTCGGCGGTGGGCTGGCCAACGCCCTGACACCGGCCAACCTTGCGTTCGCGCTGATCGGCTGCATCCTCGGGATGCTGGTCGGCGTGCTGCCGGGCGTCGGCCCAACGGCCGGCATTGCGGTGCTGATCCCGCTGACGTTCTCGCTGGACGCGACCGGCGCGATCATCATGCTGGCCGCGATCTACTACGGGGCGATGTATGGCGGGACGATCACCTCGGTCCTGCTGAACACGCCGGGCGAGGCGGCCTCGGTGGTGACCTGCCTGGACGGCTACGAGATGGCGCGCCAGGGGCGCGGCGGCGTGGCGCTGGGGGTCGCGGCGATTGGCTCGTTCATCGGCGGCACGGTCGCGACGTTCGGGCTGGTGCTCGTGGCGCCGCCACTGGCGGCGTTCGCGCTGACGTTCGGGCCGGCCGAGCAGTTCGCCCTGCTGGTCCTCGGGCTATCGACGCTCATCGGCCTAACCGGCCGCTCGGTCGTGGCCGGCCTGATGATGGGTTTTATCGGCCTGATCCTCGGCCTGATCGGGATCGACCCGGTCGTCGGAGCGCCGCGCCTGACGTTCGGGATCGTCGACCTGTTCGACGGGATCGAGTTCGTCTCGGTCGTGATGGGGCTGTTCGGGATCAGCGAGATCCTGCTGAACCTGGAACAGCCGGCGCTGAAGATCTTCGAGACGAAGGTGACGTCGCTCTTCCCGAAACGGGAGGAGTGGGGCCGCGTGGCCGGGGCGGTCGCGCGTGGGACCGGTCTCGGGTTCTTCCTCGGCCTGATCCCGGGCACCAACTCGGCGATCGCGTCGTTCCTGTCGTACGTGGTCGAGCGACGCTTTACCAAACAGCCGCTCGGGACCGGCGCGATCGAGGGCGTGGCGGCGCCGGAGACGTCGAACAATGCCTACACCAGCGCCGCGCTGATCCCGCTGTTCACGCTCGGGCTGCCGTCCTCGCCGGCGATCGCGGTGCTGCTGGGCGCGTTCATCATCAACGGCCTGGTGCCGGGACCGCTCCTGTTCCGGGACAACCCGGACTTCGTCTGGACGGTCATCGCCAGCCTGTACATCGGCAACTTCATCCTGCTGATCCTGAACCTGCCGCTGGTGGGGATGTGGGTCAGCGTGCTGAAGATCCGTTACTCGATCCTGATGGTGATGATCCTGGTCTTCGCGATCGTCGGGTCGTACAGCTTGAATGGGAGCATGTTCGACGTCGGGATGATGTTCGCCTTCGGCCTGCTGGGCTACATCTTCAAGAAGGTCGACCTGCCGATGGCGCCACTGGTGCTCGCGCTCGTGCTCGGCCCGCTGATCGAGCGGTCGCTGCGGACGTCCCTCGAGATCTCGGGCGGCAGCCCGGCGATCTTCTACACCAGCCCGATCGCGCTGACGCTGCTGGTCCTGGCGGCGATCGTCCTGCTCGGGGCCTCGCTGCGGCTGTTGCCGTTCCAGCGCGGCCAGCTTGAGGAGGCCGAAGTCTGAATGTTCGCCGCCGTCGGACGCGTGGGGTGGCAGCGGCCGTGCAGGCCATGGGCAGTTGCCCGATGCGTGGCATCGCCCGCGGCCGCCTCCGTCGGCGTTGTCATCGGTCTGCGCCGGCGGCTCCGCGTGTGCGGGCGAGATCTTGCGTACGCACCTCATCACCAGCCGCCAAGGCCGGACTTCTCGCGAGGAGGTATCCTGATGCGATTCATGCGCCGATCCGCCATCGCGCTCGCTGCGCTCGCCTGTGTGACCGCCGCGTGCGGCAGTACCGCCAGCGATCGGTCCAATCCGGGCGGGGTGGAGGCGGCCAGGGGCGCCAATCCCCCGAAGGGTGAGTCGGCCGGCACCGGGCTGGGCTCGGCCCAGGCGACCGCCCAGGCGGCCGGGCAGGCCGGCGCGCCGATCCCGACGCCCGGTCAGACCGGGCCGGCCTCCGGCAAGCCGCTCGGGTCGCCCAGCCCCAGCCCCTCGCCGGCCGGTCGCTGAGGGCCTCTTCGAGCACAACCGCGCCACTGGATACATGCAGGCGCCACGGCCTCTCGACGCGCATAACCGGCCGGCAGCACCGCGAAACCGGTG
>JALYGH010000373.1 GCA_030777205.1 Chloroflexota bacterium | reverse complement strand
GGGGACGGCGTCGGCATCAGCAGGCCGGAGTACGCTGGCACGTCCGTTGCTACGGTGACAAGCCGCTACGACGATGTAGCGAGCTGACGACGGAGATGCGCGCGTGAAGATCTGGCCGGGCCGACCGTATCCTCTCGGTGCGACCTGGGACGGGCAGGGCGTCAACTTCGCCCTCTTTTCAGAGAATGCCACCTCGGTGGAGCTCTGCCTGTTCGACGCCGCCCAGGCGGATGCCGAGATCGCGCGCATCCGCCTGCCGGAGGTCACCGCCCACGTCTGGCACGGCTACCTCCCCGACCTCGGGCCCGGCCAGCTCTACGGCTACCGAGTCAACGGGCCATTCGAGCCGCTCAATGGCCATCGCTTCAACCCGAACAAGCTGCTGATCGATCCCTACGCCCGCGCGCTCCTCGGCCAGGTCGACTGGGACGCGCCGGTCTTCGGGTACCCGCTCGGCGCAGGCGACGACGCCGACCTGTACCTCGACGACGGGGACGACGCCTGGGGCGTGCCGCTCGGCGTCGTCATCGACCGGGCGTTCGACTGGCAAGGCGACCGCGCCCCGAACACGCCCTCGCACCGCACCGTCATCTACGAGGCCCACGTCAAGGGGCTCACGAAGCTCCACCCGGACATCCCCAACGAGCTGCGTGGGACGTACGCCGGGCTCGCCTCGCCGGCCGTGATCGAGCACCTGAAGCAGCTTGGCGTCACCGCCGTCGAGCTGCTGCCGGTCCACGCCTTTCTCCAGGACAAGTTCCTGCTCGACAAGGGACTGTCGAACTACTGGGGCTACAACACGCTCAACTACTTTGCCCCGGAAACGTGCTATGCGTCGACGACCGAGCCAGGCCGGCAGGTTCGCGAATTCAAGGAGATGGTCAAGACGCTCCACCAGGCCGGCATCGAGGTGATCCTGGACGTCGTCTACAACCACACCGCCGAGGGCAACCACCTCGGCCCGACCCTCAGCTTCAAGGGGATCGACAACGCGGCCTACTACCGCCTGGTCGCCGGCAACGAGCGCTACTATATGGATTACACCGGCACCGGGAACAGCCTAAACGCGCGCCATCCGCAGGTGCTGAAGCTGATCATGGACAGCCTGCGGTACTGGGTGCTCGAGATGCGCGTGGACGGGTTCCGCTTCGACCTGGCGTCGACGCTGGCCCGCGAGCTGCATGAGGTCGACCGCCTCTCGGCCTTCTTCGACATCATCCACCAGGACCCGGTCCTCTCGCGGGTCAAGCTGATCGCCGAGCCGTGGGACGTCGGCGAGGGCGGCTACCAGGTCGGCAACTTCCCCGAGCTGTGGACCGAGTGGAACGGCAAGTACCGCGACGCGATGCGCTCCTTCTGGCGCGGCGACGAGCGCCGCGCCGGCGAGGTGGCATCGCGCCTGACCGGCTCCTCGGACCTGTACTCGTGGGATGGGCGGCATCCGTACGCGAGCATCAACTTCGTGACGGCGCACGACGGATTCACGCTGCGGGACCTGGTCTCGTACAACGAGAAGCACAACGAGGCGAACGGCGAGGGCAACCGCGACGGGGAGTCCCACAACCTCTCCTGGAACTGCGGCGTCGAGGGCGAAACGTCCGACCCGCGCATCAACGAGCTGCGCGCGCGGCAGCAGCGAAACTTCCTGGCGACGCTCTTCTTCTCCCAGGGCGTGCCGATGCTCTGCGGCGGCGACGAGATCGGGCGGACCCAGCGCGGGAACAACAACGCCTACTGCCAGGACAACGAGATCTCCTGGTTCGACTGGGACCTCGACGACCAGCGCAAGGCGCTCTTGAAGTTCACCCGGATGGTGATCCACCTGCGGCACGAACATCCGGTCCTCCACCGCCGCAAGTTCTTCCAGGGGCGCCGCATCCGTGGCAGCGAGGTGAAGGACCTAACCTGGCTCGACCCGAGCGGGGAGGAGATGACCGACGAGCAGTGGGAGACGCCGTCGACCCGGGCGTTCGGCTTGCGAATGGCGGGCGACCTCATCAACGAGCTGGACGAGCACGGCGACCGCGTGCAAGGGGACAGCCTGATGCTGCTCCTGAACGCCTGGCACGAGTCGGTGCCCTTCGTCATCCCGACCGTCGCCGTGCCGGAGCGTTGGGAGGTCCTGGTGGACACGGTCTGGCCGGAGCTTCGCTACGGCGAGATGATCTGCACGTCCGGCGAGGCGTATCCGCTCGAAGGGCGCTCGGTCGCGCTGCTTCGGCTGGTCGAGGACGAGGACGCGTGAGCGACACGGCGCAGATCCCACGGGCCACGTACCGGCTCCAGTTCAACAAGGACTTCACCTTCCGCGACTCCGAGCAACTCGTTCCCTATCTGGACGAGCTCGGCATCGGCGCGGTCTACGCCTCGCCGTACCTAGAGGCCGGTCCGGAGAGCACCCACGGCTACGACGTCGTCAACCACAACGCCCTGAACTCGGCGATCGGCTCGGACGCGGACTTCGACGCGCTCGTGGCGGCGCTTCGCGGGCGGGGCATGGGGCAACTGCTCGACGTCGTGCCGAACCACATGGGCGTCGGTGCGGGCACGAACGCGTGGTGGAACGACGTGCTCGAGAACGGGCCGATCTCGATCTACGCTCCCTTTTTCGACATCGACTGGCGTCCGCTCAAGCCCGAGTTGGCAGGCAAGGTGCTCCTGCCGATCCTCGGCGACCAGTACGGGCGAGTCCTGGAGCGTGGCGAGCTGAAGCTGGCCTTCCGCGCGGCCGAGGGCACGTTCGTCGTGACCTATTACGAGCACACGCTCCCCGTAGCG
>JALYGH010000372.1 GCA_030777205.1 Chloroflexota bacterium | reverse complement strand
CTCGGCCTGCCGAGCGAGCCAGCGTCGTCCCGGCGGCGCCGGTTCCGATGCGCGCAGGTGATGAACCAGCCCGACCAGCGCCGCGCCGGCGCCACCGCCGGCGAGCCGAAGCCAGGGCACGCCGGCGGCCATGGCCGGGTGGGCCAGCTCGTCGAACACGACGGCGTCCCAGCGCCGCTGACCCAGCGCACGCACGAGCATCGCCGCGCCGACCGGGTCGAGCGGCCAGGCGCGCGCGCCGACGTTCAGCAGGCCAACCTCCCAGCCGAGCGCCGCCAGCTCGTCGACCATCCGAGCGTCGTACAGGTAGCCGCCGGTCGCCTGCCCCAGCCGGCCGGGGACGACCCAGATCACCGCGCCGACCGTCGACGACGCAAGCGCCCCGGTCGGCTGTTCGGTGACCGGTAAATCCACGGCGTCCGAGTCCATGGGGGACCATATACCATGATCTGAGGCGGCCGGTCCGATGTTCGCGCGTGGAACGAAGTGGCCGCGTCGAGGAACGGATGAAGGTTCACGACGTCACGGTCACGCTCCATCCGGCGATGCCGAGTTGGGCCGCGTGCCGCCCGGCATGTACGACCCGGCCTGCCTGCTGATCATGCGGCGCGGCGCGGACGGCGCCCCGGCGCGGGTCGTGCTCCGTAACGTCGACTGAGAGCGTCGAATGAGCCCATCGGGCGCCGGCGCCCCACGCACCGGCCCGCAGCTTGCTGCCAGGGCCGCCGCGCCACACGCGAACCCCTGACGTCACATGGAGGACCGCTCGGTGAACCCCAGACGACGCGCCAAGATCGTCGCCACGGTCGGCCCGGCCACGGACAGCGAGGAGGTGCTCGCCGCGCTCCTCCAGGCCGGTGTCGACATCGTGCGGCTGAACTTCTCGCACGGCACCCAGGAAGACCACGCCGAACGCATCCGCCGCGTCCGCGCCTGCGCCGAGCACATCGATCGCCCGATTGCGATCATGCTCGACCTCCAGGGGCCGAAGATCCGCACCGGGACGCTCGTCGGCGGCCGACCGGTCGAGCTGATGCGCGGCGCCGAGTTCCGCATCACCACCCGCCCCGTCGAGGGGACAGCCGAGCGCGTCTCGACGACGTACCCCAACCTCCCGCTCGACTGCCGTCCGGGCGATACGGTCTTGATCGACGACGGCCGCATCCAGCTCGTCGTCCTCGACACGACGGCCGACGAGGTGATCCTCCAGGTCGTCGACGGCGGTACCCTGAAGGAGCACAAGGGCATCAACTTGCCCGGTGTGACCATCTCGGCGCCCGCGCTGACCGAGAAGGACAAGGACGACCTCACCTTCGGCCTCGGATTGGGCGTCGACCTGGTGGCGCTGAGCTTCGTCCGCGAGGCAACCGACCTCCACCTCGCCCGCGCCTTCATGTCCCACATCGGCCGGTCGGTGCCGCTGATCGCCAAGCTCGAGAAGCCGCAGGCCATCGAGCGCCTCGACGGCATCCTCGCCGCGAGCGACGGGGTGATGGTGGCCCGCGGCGACCTCGGGGTCGAGATGCCGACCGAGGACGTGCCGCCCTTGCAGAAGCTGATCATCCGCAAGGCGAACCGGCGTGGCATCCCGGTCATCACGGCGACCCAGATGCTGGAGTCGATGATCGAGGAGCCGACGCCGACCCGCGCCGAGGCGAGCGACGTGGCCAACGCGATCTGGGATGGCACGGACGCGGTCATGCTCTCCGGTGAGACGGCGGTCGGCGCCCATCCGATCCTGGTCGTCGAGACGATGCACCGCATCGTCTGCCGGGCCGAGCGGAGCTGCCCGCGCGACGACGGGGATGAGCCGTACGTTCGCGTCAGCCACGCTCACGCCATCAGCCGCGCCGCGCGGTCGCTGGCCGAGAACCTCAGGGTGCGGGCCATCGCGGCGTTCACGCGCTCCGGCCGGACGGCCGAGCTGCTCTCCCGCGACCGGCCGCGCGCCCCGATCTACGCGTTCACGCCGAACGACCAGGTCTACCGCCGGCTCGCCCTCTGGTGGGGGGTGCAGCCCATCCACGCGCCCCTCGCGCCAAGCGCCGAGGCGCTCATTCAGCAGATGGAAGCGACGCTCCTCGCCCGTGGGTCGGTCGTGCCCGGCGACCTGCTCGTCGTCGTCGGCTCGCTCCCCTTCCGCCAGGGCGTCCACACCAACTTCGTCAAGCTCCACACGGTGGCGACGAGAGGATAGACGATACGAGGAAGACGGTAGAGATCCGTCCACCGCCCTCTACCCTCTGCGCTATAACCCCTCTATGCGAATCGGGATCAACGCGCTCTTCCTCCAGAAGCCCGCGGTCGGTCAGGGACAGCACCTGTACTACCTGCTCGAGGGACTGGACGCCTACGACAAGCGCAACGAGTACGTCCTGCTCAGCCCGCGCTTCCGCAAGGCGTACCAGGTCCGCTTCCCGCACCTCGGGGCGGACCGTTTCCGCAACGTCGAGGTCTGGACCAAGATGGCGCGGCTGGGGGAGAACGTCGAGAAGCTCTGGTGGGAGCAGGTCGGGCTGCCCTGGGCGGCTCGCAAGGAGCGCCTCGATCTCCTCCACTGCCCGTACTTCGCCGCCCCGCTCACCCGCATCTGCCCGACCGTCGTGACGATCCACGACGTCATCCCGTTCGTGCTGCCGGAGTACCGCTGGCGCGAGGCGAGCAAGATGTACACGACGCTCGTCTCGCAAACGGCGAGGCGAGCCGACGCGATCATCGCCGTCTCGGAGTGCTCCCGGCGTGACATCGAGTCGACGCTCGGCATCCCGGCCGACAAGATCCACGTCATCGGCAACGCCGTCCACCCGAGCTACTACCCGATCAACGACTCGTGGCTGCTGGCGGCCGTCCGCGAGCGCTACAACATCGCCCGCAAGTACATCCTCTACTTCGGCGGCTTCGACCTGCGGAAGAACGTCCAGCGAATCATCCGCGCGTACGCCGCGCTGCCGGCCGCGCTCCGCGCCGAGTACCAGCTCGTAATCGCCGGGCGGCTCCATCTGCTCGGGCACCCGCTCTATCCGGACCCGCGCCCGCTCGTCCGCGAGCTGGACATGGGCGACCGGATCATCTTCACCGGCCAGATCCGCGAGCAGGACAAGGCGCCGCTCTACAGTGGGGCGACCGTGTTCGTCTTCCCGTCGCTGTACGAGGGCTTCGGAATGCCCGTCCTCGAGGCGATGGCCTGCGGCGCGCCGGTGATCACGTCGCGCGTCTCGGCGCTGCCCGAGGTGGTCGGCGACGCCGGGGTGCTGGTCGACCCGTACAGCGAGCCGGCGATCTCCGAGGCGATGGGTGAGCTGCTCACCAGCCCGAAGAAGCGGGCCGACCTCAGCGCGCGCGCGCGCGCCCGCTCGCGCAACTTCTCCTGGCGCCAGGTCGCCGAGCAGACCGTCCAGGTGTACGAGCAGGTCGGCGGGCAGCAAGTCCGGAGCCTCGCCCCGGCCTGACATGCCCATCCGGTCACCCCGTCGTACGATTGGTCGTCCGTCCCCTTCGAGGGTTCGTGAGTACAGAGCACGATCGGCGAGACTGACATGATCACCCGTGCCGAGCGGCCCGGCTCCACCCCGACGATCACGAAACCTGACCTGGACGAGGTCCGGGACGTCAAGCCGAAGGCGCTTCGCCCCTTCAAGGTCGTGGTCCTCGATTGCAACTGTCACACGTTCGACGACGTGGAGGTCGCGCTCTGTCGGGTCAT
>JALYGH010000371.1 GCA_030777205.1 Chloroflexota bacterium | reverse complement strand
ATGCGCTGGTCCGACGCCGGCGCCCGCGCCATGCTTACCTTGCGCGCCCGCCTCCGCTCCGATCGCCCCATCAGCCCCGTCGCTCCCGCCGCCTGATCCCTCGGGTACAGAAGTAGGCCACACCCCGCGGCTGGGGGCCGGCGCGGAAGGCCTGTGGTACAATCCCGCGACGTCGCTGAGGAGTCGTCCCATCATCCCCGACAACCCGAACTGGCACCGCTCCAAGGCGTGGTGTCCCTTCTACCGCGAGCGCTGGTCGATCGGCAATGAGCCGGACGGCCAGGGTGGTGTGCTGCTGTACCAGATCATTTGCCTGCAGAACACGCCCCCGGAGACCGAGCCCGAACAGGCCCAGTGCATGAAGACCCGCTCGGTCTGCTGGCGGCTCCAACAGGAGCGGCGGTCCGCGCGCAAGCGCCCGGCCGCCCGCCCGGCCTGAACGTCCGGGCCTCAACTCGCTCGGGGTTCCTGCGGCCCGATCTGCTTCGCCATCCGGACCCAGGCGAGCGTGTTCGACAGGATCTGCCCGTGGCCGAGGCCCAGCCCGGCGCCCGGCACGCGCGGTCCGCTCAGGACGTGGCGGTCCCGCTCGCCCGGTGGGGCGATGATCGCGTCCTCCGGCGTGACGACGACGTCGTTCGCGTCGGCGAGGGTCATGACGCGGACGCCGGCTGCTCGAAGGCGCGCCGCGAGGCGCTCCACCAGCGCGCGGTGGTTCGGGTTGCGGCCGCGGGCGAGCAGCTCGCGGACGGAGTCCCCGCCCGAGAACAGCGCCCCGAACCCGAGCGCCCCGAGCAGCTCCCCCTCCAGCCCCAGATCCGCGCCGAACAGCGGCGCGCTGAGGGTGGTCAGCGATCCCAGGCGCCCCCGCCAGCGCTCCGGCTCGCCGAGCAGCAGCGCTCCGGCCGCCTCGAAGAGCGCCACGCCGCCGAGGCTGTAGCCGATCAGGTGGTACTCGGTGTCGTCGGGGAGCAGGGCGCGGTACCAACGGAGGGTGCGACCGGCCTGGGCGCTGACGTCGCGCAGCGAGGCATGGCTGTGGTGCGCGTCGTACGGCGTCGGCCGCCAATCGTCGCCCTCGGGCGCCGAGCTGTAGCTGACCTCGAGCACGTCGCCGCGGGTGTACCCGAAGTTGCTCTCGAGGTAGCGGACGAAACCGTCGAACTGGTGGAGCGCCTCGCCGCTGCGGCTGAGCATCCCAGCCGCGAGGACGACCTTCTTCCGGCCGCGCAGGTTGATCCGCCGTCCGAGCTGCCAGTCGTCGAGGTCACTCGGGGAGGAGGCGGTGGCGTCGTCCATGGCGACATTATGCGGCTTACCGCAGCAGGCTTCCCCACCGCTTGATGGTAGGCGATGTCTTCCGACGCCTCGGGATCACCCTTGATCTCGCCGAGCCGCACGTCGAGCGTGGGGAACGCGCGGTCGGCATCAGCCGGATGATAGGCGGCGCCACGGCTACAATCTCCCTGGTGGCCGCGACCGACGCGGCCGGACACGGAGGGGACGATGACGCAGGCGCCGGCCAGGCACTCGGCGGACGCGCTGCAGGCGTTCGCCGCGCGGTGTTTCGAGGCGGTCGGGATGGACGTCGACGATGCGGCCCTCGTCGCCGACTCGCTGGTGGTCGCCGAGGTGCGCGGCGTGACGTCGCACGGACTGGTGCGGCTGCCGGTGTACCTCCAGAATTTGAAGTACGGGCTGGTCGACCCGACCGGGCGGCCGACGCTCGCGGCCGACGGGCCGGCCGTCGCGCTCGTCGACGGCAAGCGGGCGATGGGCCAGGTTGCCTCGAAGCTCGCGATGGACATTGCCATCGAGCGGGCGAAGAGCCACGGCATCGGCGCCGTCGCCGTGCGCAATAGCAACCACTTCGGGTCCGGCGCCTACTGGGCGATGCTGGCGCTCCCGCACCGCATGATCGGCGTGGCGATGACCAACGGCGCCCCGGCGATGGCGCCGACCGGCGGCGTGACGCCGCTGCTCGGCAACAACCCGCTGGCGGTCGCCTCGCCGTCGGGCGACGAGCTGCCGATCGTCCTCGACATGGCCCAGACGATGGTGGCCCGCGGCTGGATCAAGCTCGCCGCGATGCGCGGCCAGCCCGTGCCGGCCGGCTGGGCCCAGGATGCCAGGGGCCGCCCGACGACCGACCCGAACGCCGCCCTCGACGGCTCGCTGCTGCCGATCGGCGGCTACAAGGGGTACGGCCTGTCGGTCGTCGTCGAGCTGCTGACGGCGGCGCTCTCCGGCGCCCAGATGGGCCCGAGCCTCGAGAACATGGGCTTCACCGCCGGCGCCCAGGAGGAGAAGCGCTACCCGGTCCACGACGTCGGCGGCGCCGGGACGGGACATTTCTTCGCCGCGATCGACATTGCCCGCTTCATCCCGTTCGACGTGTACACGGCGCGGGTGGATGCGCTGGTGCGGACGATGAAGGCGAGCGAGCTCGGCGAGGGCGTCTCGGCGATCCTCCTGCCGGGCGAGCGCGAGTTCGCCACCGAGCGACAGCGGCGCGCCGAGGGCGTCGCCGTCACCAACGAAGTCGCCGAGCAGCTCGCGGCGGCGAGCGCGCTGACCGGCGTGGAGGCACCCTAAGTGGCAGAAGGCATCGGCGTCGGGATCATCGGCGCGAGTCGGGTCGCGCCGGAGCACGCCCGGGCGGTCCAGGCGACCGGCCGCACCTGGCTGGCCGGGATCGCGGACCCGGACACCGCCCGGGCGGAGATCGTGGCCGAGCCCATCGGTTGCGAGGTCTACGCGGACTACCGCGACTTGCTGAAGCGGCCGGACGTCGGCGTGGTCATGCTCGGGCTGCCGAACGACCTGCACTGCCCGATCGCCCTGGATGGGCTGGATGCCGGCAAGCACGTGTTCGTCGAGAAGCCGATGGCGAACACGCTCGACGAGTGCGACCGGATGATCGAGGCGGCCGAGCGCAATGGGGTCCGAGTGTTCGTCGGGCACTCCCAGCGCTTCTTCAGCGCGACCGTGATGGCGCGCGAGGCCGTCCGCTCCGGCCGCTACGGCGCGCCGGTGATGGCCCGGGATACCTGGACCAAGGCGTTCGGCGTCGAGGGGCGCCCGCCCTGGTTCCTGGATCGGAGCCGCGGTGGCGGGATGTGGCTGATGAACGGCGCCCACATGATCGACCGCACCTGCTGGGTGCTCGGCAGCGGCGTCGTGGCCGTCAGCGGCTGGGTCGGCAACCCGATCCACGGGATCGCGGCCGACGACGCCTCGATCGCCTACCTGCGGCTGAAGAACGGGCTCTCGGCCCACCTGTTCCACGCCGGCTTCAAGGAGAACGGCGTCGACCAGTGCGGCGTCGAGCTGGTGCTGACGGACGGGATGATCGAGTTCGACTCGTACGCGAACCGCTTCCGGGTGGCCGAGGGCGGACAGTATGTCGAGCAGCCGGTCGAAAAGGTCAATCCGTTCGTGGTCGAGTTCGGGCGGATGGTCGATTCGATCGAGACCGGCGCCCCGCTGGCGGTGCCGATGGGCTGGGCGCGGCACATCGTGGCCGTCATGCTGGCCGCCGAGGAGTCCGGGCGGAACGGCCGCGAGGTCGTCATCCCCGACCGCGACTACGCGGAGCCGGACGCGGGCTAACGCGGGGTGAACCGCCGCACCGTTCCGCCGGTACCTGAACGGTCGGCGATCCATGCCCGTAAATCCCTGGGCACCAGAAAGTCGCATCGTTATACTCGGCGCTCATGCCCCACGGTGACCGCGCTCGGTGATCACGATGCCTCGCCATTACCACCGTGGCGAGCTAAAGCCCGCGTCGGCCGCGAGCCTCGCGCTCGTCTTCAGCGCCGGCGGCGCGCGCGGGTTCGCGCATATCGGAGCGCTGAGCGTCATCGAGCAACACTGCCTGCCGATTGACCTCGTCGTCGGCGTCAGCATGGGCAGCGTGATCGGGGCCGGGTACGCCGCCGGCATCCGGGTGGATGAGATGCTGGCGTTCGCGCGGACCGTCAGCGTCCGGCGGCTGTTCCGCCCGCGGCCGGCTCGGCTCGGGCTGATCGATCCGGCGGGCGTGCGCGACGTCCTTCGGCGCGTCCTCGGCGACCGGCGGTTCGCCGACCTCGACCGCGAGCTGGTCGTACTCAGCGCCAGCCTCACCACCGGCGAGCCCGTCGTCATCCGCGACGGGCTCGTGGCGGACGCCGTCCTTGCCAGCACGGCGATCCCCCTCGTCTTCCCGCCGGTCTCGCGCGGCGAGCATCACCTGGTGGATGGCGGCCTGATCGACGGGCTGCGGTGGGTCTCGCCCGCGACCTCGGCGCCGAGCGCGTCATCGCCATCGACGCCGACGACTACGCCTGTCGGGTCTTCCGCGCGCCGCTGATCCGCCACGTCACGAGCGCCGCCGCCCGCGTCCTCGCCCACCGCGCACGGCTCGCGCCTCGACCGCACGCTGGTGCTGTCGCGGATGCTGGGTCACGCCATGGAGCACACCGTCCCGATCCTCGAAGCGCCGGACGTGCTCATCCAGCCAAAGCTTGGGCGGCTGAGCTCGTACCACTACCACCGCTGGCAGCGCTGCGTCGAGCTCGGGCACGAGGCCGCCATCGCGGCCCTGCCGGAGCTGCTCGACGTCAGCCGCGCCGCGGTCGAGGGCGACGCCGGACCGCCCCGAATCGCGGCACCCGTCGCGACGCCCGCCTGAGCGGACCGCCGCCCGATCACGCCAGGCGAGGCTGCCGGCGGAGGCCACCCCAGCCGGCGACGGCGAGCGCAAGCACCGCGACCGCGAGTCCGGCAAACGCCGGCCGGTAGCCCCACCCGTCGATCGCGATCCCGATGAGCAGCGTGCCGATCGCCCCGCCGAGGAACAGGCCGCAGGCGAAGACGGCGACCGACGTTCCGCGCGCGCCCGGCACCGCCTCGGTCGCCCGCGCCTGCAAGACGGAGTGGGCGCCGACGAACGCCAGGCCGAGCGCGAAGTTGACCGCGACGAAGGGCGGCCAGGCGGTCAACAGCGCCACGGCCAGGTAGCCGAGCGCGGTCACGATCATCCCGCTCAGGAACCGCATCGGCTCCCCCACCCGGCGCGCGTACCAGGGCAGCAGCCGGCTCGCGACCAGGCTCGCCGCGCCATACGCGGCCAGCACCAAGCCGATGACCGGATATGGCAGCGCCCAGCCGTCGCGCAGGTAGGCGCCGAGGTAGGTCAGGCCGCCCATCAGCAGGCCGCCATCGACGAGCCCGAGCCCCACGATGACCCACGCGCTCGGCGTGCGCAGGAACTTGCGGTAGCCGGCCAGGGCACCGGTCCGCTCGCCGATCGGCGGCGGCGAGCGGACCCAGAACAGCGCCAGGACGCAGATGAACGCGAGGGCGCCGTCGAGCAGGAAGACGGCCCGCCAGCTCACGAAGCCGGCCAGGATCCCGCCGAGCGCCAGGCTGAGGATCTGGGCCATCGCGCTGGAGGTCGCCAGCGCCGAGATGGCGGCCGGCCGATCGCGGTAGGCGAACGAATCGCCGACGAAGGTCAGCGCCATCGGGAAGACCGCCGCCGCGACGCTGCCGGTCAGGAAGCGCAGGACGACGAGCGTCTCGAATGAGTCGGCCAGCGCGCACGCCGTCGCGCCGAGCGCGAAGCCGAGCAGGGTCAGGCGGGCGACCGGCAGCCGCCCGACCCGGTCGGCGAGCGGCCCGTAGGCGAGTTGGAAGGCGCCGTACGGGAGCATGTAAGCGGTCGCGATCACCCCGGCCGCCGCGATCCCGACGCCCAGATCCTCGGCCAGGCTTGGCAAGAGCGGGATGATCGAGCGCGAGTCGAGGTTGACAGTGAAGGCGCCGGCGACCATCACCAGGATGTAGTGCTCACAGCCGGGCGCTGACCCTGACCTGGGCCGGCGCCTGAGCCCCGGCCAGCTCACGGCCGGGGGCTACCTGTGCCCGCCTGGCAGCTCGTCCGCGACCGACTCGAAGCTGACACGGGGCCGCAACACCGAGGAGGCCCTGGGACAGCAGGACTCGGTAGCCCAGCACGTTATATACCGTGAAGTTCCCAGCCAAGGAGGAGCCCACCATGCAGTACGCCAATCAGCTCCTGCGCGTCCGCGAAGTGTCCGCCCGCTTGGGCTTGCATCCACACAGCGTCCGCAAGCTCATCAAGACCGGCCGGCTCCGGTCCACCAAGACCCCCGGCATGTGGCTGGTGCCCGAATCGGCCGTGACGGAGTTCGCCAGCGGCCAGGCTCGCAGGGCCTGAGCCTAACAAAAAGAAGCCCCCAACCCGGTGGCCTGGAAGCGGCCGAGTCGAGGGCACAAGGAAAAGCTGATGAAGGAAACATACCACACCCCGGACACCTACCGCCACCGCGCCGCCCACGCTCGACAGAGGGCGCGCTGATGGCCTGGGTCAAGTTGAGCGACGACCACTACAACAGCCCCCAGCTCGCCCAGGTGAGCACGGAGGCCAAGCTGGTCCACACGATCGGCAAGACTCACTGTGCGCGCTTCCTGACCGATGGCGCCATCGCCCGCGCCGCGCTCAGGACGATCGCGAGCCAGGCCGGCATCGGGACCCGCGCCGTCAACCGCTGCGCCGGGGAGCTGGTCGCTGTCGGGCTCTGGGTCGAAGAGGGGGACGGCTACTTCGATCCCGCCTACCTGACCGAGAATCCGACCGGCGAGAAGGTCCTGGCCGAGCGCGAAGAGACCAGGCGCCGCGTGGCCGACTGGCGCAAGAAGCAGCGCGAGAAGGCCGCGAAAACCGCCGGAAAAGTGGCCGAAAACCCGCCGGAAAATGGTCGAAGTAACAGCGTTACGCACCAGCCCCGCGAGCGTCCCGACCAGGAGAGCGACTCGGCCCCCACGGGCCAGGAAAGTGACCGATGTAACGCTTCCCCGTACCCGTCCCCGTACCCGTACCCTGAGTACTCCCCTACGGGGGATCGCCCTACGGGCTCCCCGCGCGATGGGGCAGGGATCGAACAGGACGAGGACGGAACGTCCGATCGGCAGGGCCACCCCGCGGCGTCCGGCCAGAATCGGACGAACCTGGCCAAGCGACCGGGGGAGTCGCAGGCTGACTACGTGAAGCGTCTGCGGGACACGTACAGCCGGGATACCGAGAATGGCGCGGACGGTGTCCGAGTCCTCGGGGCGCTGGTCAACGAGCTGTTCGGATCGAGCTATCGCATCGACTTCGGCAAGCTGGCCGGCTACCTCAAGAAGTGCGGCAAGTCCTTCGACAAGGCCAGCCGCATCCTGCTCGAGACCGCCCAGAAGGGTCCCGACGCCGACCCGCTCGACTACGCCCTGAAGGCGATCAACGCCCAAGAGCGCCGCGAGACCGGCGCCGGTGGCAGGCGCTCGGGCCAGACCGGCATCTACGGGGCGAGCGTCGAAGAGCAGCGCGAGTTCTACGCCGGCTACGACTCGAAGCCCGATCCTGTTGACGACAAGAGCTGCGAGGCCGAGGCGTACCAGCACCTCCGGGGCTGGCTGGATGACGGGCGGCTGGCCAAGGTCCACTTCGCGATCAAGGACGATCGGACCGGCGAGTACCTGGCGATGGCCGGCAAGCTGGCAGGCGTCGCCAGGGAGGCCCTGGGCGCCTACGACGCGGCCAGCGACGACCAGGCCCGCGCTAAGGCTGGCCGCAAGCTCGTGCAGCTCAAGAACGCGATCGGCTCGGCCCTGTCTCGGCTGAGCCGATCTGCCTGAAAGGAGGCGTACCCCATGCCCTTCGACTCCCCCGGCCTGGAGGGTCGATTCCCGCGCTGTCGCTGCTGTTCGAGCTGGTCGGCGTACTTCTCTAAGCACCGTGGCCAGGGCCTCCCACCCGGCTTCGAGGGCTTCGATCGTAAGAGCTGGGAGACCCCGGCGCCGGCCCAGGCCGAGCCGCCCCATGACGACACGACCGCCGACACCAACACCCAGTAGGAGGACCACGACATGGCCCGCACCGCGATCCCCGTTACCCGCGCCACCTTCGACAGCGCCACGCCCGCGCCCGCTGCACCGATCGACGTTGCCAACGGGATGTCTGTTCCGAGCAACGTGGTCTCCGATCGCGCCATCCTGTTCGTGACCAACAGCGCCGCTGGCGCCCGTTCGCTGACCGTCCGCCCCGGCCAGAACCCACCGGCCGTCCTGTCGCCCGGCGCGCCGCCCCTGGTCGTGTCTGTGCCCGCCGGCGGTGAGCTGGTCGTTGGCCCGCTGGAGAGCGCACGCTACAGCCAGGGTGACGGCACCATCGCGGTCGACTTCGAGGCCGGCATGGTCGGCACGGTCCGCTGTATCGAGCTGTCCCACCGCGCCTCGTACTGATGCCATCGGCCCCAGGCCAGGGCCTGGGGCCACCACCACCCCAAGGAGAACCCGAGATGTCCAAGTCCGACCTGAAGTCCATGCCGGGCAAGGTGGCCAAGCTGCTCGGCGCGAGGCGCAAGGAGCTGGCCGCGATCGACGCCGACCCCAAATACTCCGACACGTTTAAGGTCTCCCAGCGCGAGATGGCCGAGGGCGACTACCGCCACCGGCTGGCCATGCTGACCCAGGCCCACGAGCATGCCGTAGACGCGCTGAAGAAGGACGTCGCCCGCGCCTTCGAGCCCAAGGGCGACGTCAACGCCCAGATGCTGGCCGAGATGAAGGGTGAACGCGCCTGGGCTCGGGCCGCCCGGCAGCTCGACCCCGGCGCCGATCCACTGGAGGTCATAGGCCGGCTGGCCGAGGCCGGCGACCGGACCGCGCTGACCATCGCGCGCGAAGAGCTGGGCGCCTATATGGCCTCGAAGAACGCCCCCCAGCAGGCCGTGGACGGGGCGCTCGAATACCTGGAGCAGGCGATCGAGCCGCTCGCGACGCCCGCCGAGCTGAAGGCCCGCGAGCTGGAGCGGGAGGCCGGGGACCTGGCCTACTTCGCCAAGGCGGCCCTGGAGTTCGCCGACTTCGAGCTGTCGGGCCAGGGTACGGTCGACACGGTGCCGAGCGCCGAAGGCGGCCTGAAGGTCGAGGGGTAGACGCCTGATGACCGATCTTGACGTGATCCGAGGGGAGGGCGAGTACCAGGAGGCCGAGCGCCTCCTGACCGAGCTGCGTCGGACGATCAAGGCCGACCTGGCAGCCTGCGCCGACGAGATCGGACCGGCTGCGCCGCTCGTGGCCCGCCTCGTCGCGATCATGGACGCCAGGAACCAGGCCGGCCCGGAGGATGACACCACGGCTTCCGACCTGGCGATGGCCTCCCTGATGCGCGTCCTGCTCCTTGCCGAGGATCGCATCCTGGCTCGGAAGTGGCGCCGATGACTGCCGAGGGTCGGCCCTGGGAGAGGCGGCCCGACGAGTCGGCCGAAGCCTTCGCCGCGTTCTGCGCGTACCGGGACCTGCCCCCGGCCGAGCGATCGGTCACGAACGCCTGGCGGCGATATCGCGGCGGGGAGACGGCGGGGCGAAACGGCCAATGGGAGCGCTACGCGGCCCGCTTCGACTGGTCGCGGCGCGCGGCGGCCTGGGATGACGAGCGGGACCGGACCAGCCGGACCGCCGAGCTGGACGCCATCCGCGACATGCGGGAGCGCCACGCCAAGGCGGCCATGTTCCTTCAGGGCAAGGGCCTGAAGGTCCTGAGCGGGGCCAAGTACATCTCGCCCCGGACGGCCCTGGACATGGTGACCAAGGGCATGGAGGCCGAACGCCTGGCGAGGGGCGAACCCGAGGACGTGCCGGCGGCCGACGAGGTTGACGCGCTCCTCGACGCCGTTGCCCGTGACCCCCAGCTCGCGCCGCTCCTGGTCCATCTCCAGGGCCTGGGCATCGACCTGGAGGGCGACGGCTCGGACGATGGCGAGGACGCGGCATGAGGCAGCACGGAAGCTCCAGCCCGGAGTAGATGTGGCCAAGGGGTGAGGTCAGCCCGGCGACTCGAAGCGATCGAATGCCGCATCGGTGGCGCCGCCCTTCTGGGCAGCGAACGCGTCCATGATCGAGGGCGCATGGTGGGGGACGAGTTCCGGCAAGCCACCCGGCCCGAAGTAGCCCGCGATCGGCGCCTCGGCGGTGGGGGTCAGCACGCCGCCCTGCACCGTGCACCAGAAGACGATGTTGTACAGGTGATGGAGCAACCAGGGTCCGCCTCGGCAGTCGTAGACGCCGAGCAGGCGCTCCGGACGGACGAGGAGGCCGGTCTCCTCGCGAACCTCGCGCGCGATCCCCTCAGCCGGCGTCTCGCCGACCTCGGAGAAGCCGACCGGGAGCCCCCAGAGCCCGGATTCCGGTCGTTGCAGGAGGAGGATCTCGCCGCCCGCGTTGAAGATCGCCGCGCCGACGCCGACCCTCGGCGTCACGTACCCTGTGTCGCACGCCCAGATCCTCTGGATGTCGACCGGATTCCGACCGGTGACGAGACCGGCCAGCTCGGCCGCAATCGAGATGATCTCCCGGTACCGCTCGCGGTCGTAGTCGTTCCCGGCGAAGAAGAGGCCGGTCCTGGCAGTCGCCTGGAGCCGATCCGCCCACCCTCGGAGCCGCTCGGTGTCGCCGTGCGCGTGATGATCCACAAGCATGCTCCGGATGCCTTGTCGGCGCAGTCTACAGTAACGGCTCGGATTCGAGCCGGACTAGTCCGAGGCTGCCCTACTCTGACCGGGCGCGGCGACGTGGCCACGGCCGCCGCGTCCCCTTCTCCTTTCGGGCCGGGGGCTTGCCGAGTCGAGTCGGTGGGCTCCCGGCCCTCGCCATGTCAGCGTATGGCTCGGGTCAACGATGGCCCGTTCTCTGCGTATTGCGTCTGTATTCACGGATGGGTTGGCCGTCAAGGGCATGGGTACATGGCTACTGAAGTGACCGAGTTGGATGCGTGTGAGGTGACGACCGGGCTGGATGCGTGGATCGCTGAACTGCGCGGCCGGGTGGCTCGGGGAGAACTCGACGATCTGCCCCCGATCGACATGGACGGGGCCCCCGAGCTGGGCACGGCCGCCGTCGTGCGGATCTTGCTGTCCGACCTGGACGACTGCGAGGCCCTGACGCCCGAGCAGCGCCGGGACCCGCTCGTCATCGCGCGGCGGCTGTACCTGCTCGGGGACCTGTGGAAGTTGCGGGCGCAGATCGGGTAGCCCCGCTGAGTCGTGCAGGACGTCCACTAAGGCTACGGCTCGCGCTGCGTCCTGGAGCTGGTGGCGACTCCGCGATAATGGTCCGCTCCAGACTTGGCCAGAGCTGTGGGCGCTGCGTCAACGGCCGAGCAGCGCTCGGACCTGCCGGAGTAGGGTGTCGATGTCGAACGGCTTGGGGATCAGGTCACGGAATCCCGCCTCCTGGGCCTGCTCCAGCTTGAGGGTATGCGCCGAGAACAGCACGACGGGGGCGACGCCTGCGTTCTGCAGCACGTCTTGAGTGCTGGTGAACACCGCGTCTGCCACTTTGCTGAAGCCATCGGTGATCACCAAGTCGAAGCTGATGTGCTCTAGGAGTGCCACGGCATCTACGGGGATGGTGGCGGCGATGACCGCATAGCCCTCGTCTTCAAGCACCCCCACGACCAGCTCTTGGAGCATGAGGTCATCTTCGACCAAGAGGATGTGCGGGTGCAGGTCGAGCGCGTCGAGCCGCGCGTCCTTGGGGATCAGGCGGTAGACGCGCACGGCGGTCTCATCACCCACCACGATGAAGCCCTCATCCAGGAGTCCCTGGAGCTGTCGGAGGGTCTCCTCCGGGTTCAGGCCGCTTGCTTCGGCGAGCTGCGCCGCAGTCTGGACATCGCGGCTGGTAAGGATGAGCAGGAGTCGACCACCGTTGGCGACCATCGTGACCGCCTCCCCGAGAAGATTTAGTTGGCGGAGGCCCCGCTCCGTCAGCCAAGCTCCCCCATGGTAAGTCATGTGACAACGGTGGTTCCGCTATGTGACCAGTACGGGGGCGACGTGGACCCCCTCGCTCCTCCACTCGGGCGTGACGGCGTAGTAGGAGTCGAGCCTACACGCCAGGCAGGTCACCACGCTGAGGCCGTGCTTGCGCCGGCTGATGTTGGGCGGCACCGGCACGCGGGCCTGGCGCTCGCAGCACGGCAGCTCGATCGCGACGGACTCGAAGATGCGCCCCAGCTCGGGGATCGGCGGGCGGTCGGGTCGGGTGTACTGGTCCAAGGTGTGCCCTCTAGGATCGTCGAGATTTGCGCCCAGACACGCCCCGGCCCTCCCCGGCGGGGGCGACGGATTTCCCGGCCCAATGGCTCGCTCGGGGGCTCTCAGGGCCGGTCGTCCCCTCGCCCGCGACGATACCGAGAGGAAGGCAGGCGAGGCGTGAGCGTCCCGCGCGGTCACCGCCTCAGTTCAACCTCCGTGATGGTGGCCACGTTAGGACATTCGTGAGAACCTGCGACGCGGTGAAGCAAAACGGGCAGGGGACCCGGTAGTTGAGCCGGGCGAAGTCGTACATCTGCGTCGTACCCAGCGGGACCACGTAGGTCCACCAGTGCCCGCATGCTCGAATCGCGACCAAGCCGGCGCCCCCCAATGCCCGCACAGCCTCTCTCGCACCCTCCATCGCTCGCCCTCCCATAGAGCGGTCCGAAGGGAAGAGTTATCAAGGCGCGTGCCGAGCCCGCGCCAATCCTCCCCCAGGGTCGCGCTGGACATGCTCGCGGCCGGTATGGAGGCCGAGGGCGGCCACGGCGAGCGCGAGGCCGGCCAGGACGAGCCGACGCTGGCGGGCCCAGCCGTTGGCTCGGAGCGAGCCCGAGGGCGTGCCGGCTACCGACGAGTTCGACGCGCTGCTCGACGCCGTTGCCAGGGACCCCCAGCTCGCGCCGCTCGTGGTCTATCTCCAAGGGCTGGGTATCGAGCTGGAGGGCGAGACTGGCGCGTAAATGCATGTGAAAAGTCGCACAGTCGCAGGAAATCGGATATACTGATAGTAGTGGTAGTTCTTGCCGGCCCGCTCGCCGGGCTAGGCTTAGCAGCGCCTCACGGTGCTGCCCCTCCGTCTTTCGTCCTCGCTGACGAGACTGCCAACTTCCTGGCAGGAGTCGGCAGTCATGACGTTCGATCCGAACACCCTCCCCTCCCCACGCGATGACCACCGGCCCTTGGCCAACCGTCGTGTGCTCGTGGTTGAAGACGACGACGCGATCCGATCGCTGCTCGACTTAGTACTGGCTGCCGAAGGCTACGACGTCAGGACCGCCGAGCACGGCGGCGCGGCGCTGGATGTCTTGGAGCGGTGGAGCCCCCACTTGATCCTACTGGACCTCATGATGCCGGTCCTGGACGGCTGGGGCTTCCGCGCTCGGCAGGTTGCGAATCCCTCCTGGGCAGCCATCCCAGTCATTCTGCTCTCCGCCGTGTACGAGGTGTCGCGCCAGGCGGAGGTCCTAGCCGTCGCTGCCGTCCACGCCAAGCCCTTCGACTTGGACGACTTGCTCGCGACCGTAGGCGGGCTGGTCAACACCCGCTGATGTGCCCACGCCGGGTCACTGGAGCTGGTGCCATCGTGAGGCCGCGCGGGACCTACGGCCCGGAGACTACCTACGTCGATCGCCGCGTCCGCCAGACCGAGTGGGTGGCCCGTGGCTCCGAGCCCTACTTGATCGACTGGCCCGGCTTGGAGCGCATCTTCGGCCAGGGCGCCGAGTGGCCGGAGGTCGGCGCAACCTTCAACTGGCTAGGGGTGACCTGGCGCGTCGTGGCCGAGGACCCCAGGGGCTGGGGCCTGCTGGTCCGCCGGGACGGCCGCCGAGCCCGCTGGGAGATCCGCGCGGCGTCCTGGTGGGCGCGACTGCCCGGCTGGCTGCGCCGCTGGCTTGTCCCGATCGCGCGCCGGCTGGGGATGGGCTAGTCCTCGTTCGTGGGCGCCCTACCCTGGCCGGCGCAGTGGATCGCCCTGCATTGTGATGGATTTCGAACTGACGTGATGCGCCCGTGACGGTACACTAGACCCTGGCGCGGAAACGCGGCAGCTCCGTGAGGCGAAGCTACCGCGTCGAGGCCGGTCCCCGCGATGCTCACGAGGTCCGAGACCGTCTCCGAGTGTAGCACGAGGGCCAGCCTCCGAGCAGGTGGGTCGCGCTCGCCCGCTCGCATGCGACTATCCCGCGCGCAGGAGGGTCCCGTGGAAGCGGGAGTCGTCCTGGCGGCCGGGGCGATCTTGGTCGCCCTGGTCGTCGTCAGCCGTCGCAAGTAGGCGGCACCAAGGCCCCGGTGGTCCATGCCGCCGGGGCCTTGGTCTGCCCTGCCCCCTAATCCTCGGCGAAGTAATCCGAGTCGACCCGCTTCATCTGGTAGGTCGATACGACCGACACGCCGACGTTGTGCTCAATCATCAGCATCGCGAGTTGCTGGCCGTCGATGAGGACGATCCGAGTCGGCAGATTGCGGACGAACGCCTCGGCATCGGCCGTGAACGTCCCCGTCGTGATGAGGACGCCCTTGTTCGCCTGACGCCCCATCAGGCTCCCGGCGAACGCTTGGACGACCGGGCGGCCCACGCTGTTGTCCCACCGCTTCGCCTGGACGTAGACCTTGTCGAGGCCAAGGCGATCCTCGTTGATCTCACCGTCGATGCCGCCGTCACCGCTCTGGCCGACCACTCGCGCAGCGTCGCGGCGCGTGCCTCCGTAGCCCATCGCGACCAGCAACTCGACGACCAACTTCTCGAAGAAGCCCGGCGAGAGAGCCTTGACCCGAGTCAAAATCTCGGAGGCCAACGCCTTCTGGTGCAGATCGTAGGCGCGCTCAATACTTTCGTCGGGCGTCGCCGTCGGCTCATCGTTCGCGGCCTGGATGTTCGTGCCACCGTTCCGGCGGGCGTCGGTCGCCCGGGTGCGCAGCCTGAAGTCCTGAAACTCGGAGTACCGGCCTAAGTATGTCCTGTCTACTCGGGCCGGGTTGTCCGCCAGGATCTCACGGCCGCGATCGGTGATCCGCACCACCCCCCGGCTCGGACTCTCCAGAGCGCCCGCCTGGCCGAGGTCGGTCCGCGCCCACGCCACGCGGTTGTCGAAGAGCCGCGTCCGCCCCGACGGCATGAGTGCCTGCCGTTCCGCCTCGGTCACGCCGAACTCCTGAGCGAGCAGGTCGCGAAGTTCAGACATATGGCGCGCCTGCCCGTCCGCCAGCAGCCTCAACATTGGGAGCATGAAGGTCTGGAACTCGGGGATCGTCACGGCCCTCTACCACCCGGCCCAGAGGCAAACAGATGGCGCTAATATGCCGTCCGGTAGGCCGTCAGTCAAGCCGCGTCGCCGCGAGCGGCCCGAACTGGTCACAGGAGCACGTCCAGACAGGAGCACCGGCCGACCAACTCCCCCCCGGCTCGACGGGCTCCGACGCCAGCCACTCGTGGATCGCCCGCCGAGCGCTCGGGTGGGGCATGTCCGGTGGGCTCTTGGCCCCTACCCCTGCCGTCGCTACCCGATCCTGGCCAGCCGGTGCCGCAACCGCGCCAGGCTGGGCGCGCGCTCTTCGGCCATCACTTCCACGGTCAGGCCGTTGCCCAGGTCCGGCAGGGCAGCCATGACATCGCCGGGGGAGCGGCCGAGCTGCCAGGCGCGGCGCAGGAGGCCGATCCAGTGCCGGGTCTCGTCGGTTACCAGGTAGCGCGGCGTCGGCTCCCAGCCCGCCGAGTAGTCGGCCGCGCCGATCCAGATGGCGCCGACCAGATCCCAGCCGTTGGCCCGATCGGTGGGCATCAGGACCCGGCAGTAGCGGACCGGGCCGTCCGTAACCTCGGCCGGGGCCGCCTCCCACTGGATGCCGTGGTCGCCGGGCCGGGGGACCCTGTGGGAGACCCACTCGCCCAGGATCGGCAACGGGATGCCGCGCGGGTACGCCGAGCAGCTCGCGTCGTAGCGGTAGTGCCGACAGGTCGAGCACTGGAGCGCCCTGAACACGATCGGCGGGAAGTCGGACTGTCGCGGCGGGATGGTCGGATCGGTCAAGTGAGGCCCCTAGGATTGCCGAGAATCCGGCCTAATCGGCTACCCGCCCCTGGGGACGGCTTCTGTGCTGAATGGCACCTGACGGCCCGCTCAGCGCCTCTCAGGGCCGGTCTGCCGGACGGGCTCCCTGCGCGGCGCGGACCTGCCCGGCAATGCCGTCGAGTGTGGCCAGGACGAAGTCCCTGACGGGCTGTCCCAGCGACTCCCAGCCCGCCGAGATTGCGGCGAAGCGCTCGGCCAGCTCGGGATGGCGCCCCAGGACCTGGCGGGTGGCATCGTCTACGCTCTGCCCCTCGCCTTCGAGTAGTTCCACTACCGACCTGAAGCCGTAGCCCCGCGCGACGCCCTCCAGCTCGGGAACGGTCGGACGCGGGACTAGGCCCCGCTCCAGCCGCGACAGGTAGGAGTGACTGAGGCCAGTCCGCTGGGTCGTTTCCAGCAGCCCCAGGCCCATCTCCGCGCGCCGACCCCGCAGCCGTCGACCGAGCCCCTCCAGGTCCATGTAGCCTCCGCGTCCGCCTCGTCTTTCCTGTTTCCTATGTAGTACAATTATAGGCGGCGCGGCACGCCCGCGCGAGAGGCGAGACCAGCGGAGTGTACACGGGAGCCATGCCCAAGCAAGTGCCAGGAGCCGAGCAGCTCAAGCCCACGGCGATCAAGGCCCGCCGAGTGGGGATCTACGCCCGCGTCAGCACCCAGAACCAGGAGGACAAGTCCAGCCTAGACGAGCAGCTCCGCGCCTGCCGGGAGCTGGCCGCCGGGAACGGCTGGGAGGTCTCCGAGCGCCACGTCTACCACGAGGTCCACACCGGCGTCGAGCTGTGGGAGCGCCCGCGCCTGGGCGACCTGCGCGCCGCGATCCGCGCCAAGGAGCTGGACGTGGTCGCCTGCTACGCGATCGACCGCCTGTCCCGCGACCCGGTCCACCTGGGCGTCCTGCTGTCCGAGGCCGACCACGCCGGCGCGGAGATCGTCTTCGCCACCGAGGCGATCGAGAACACCCCGGAGGGCGAGCTGATCCGCTTCGTCCGGGGCTACGCGGCCAAGATCGAGCACGCCAAGATCAAGAGCCGGACAGAGTTCGGCCGTCGCGCCCGCGTCGCCGGCGGCAAGCCCCTGCCGGGCCGCAAGGCGCCCTACGGCTACCGCTGGGCCGACGCCGGCCACACCCAGCTCCTGCCCGATCCCGAGACCGCCCCGATCGTCCGGCGGATCTTCCGCGACTACGCGGCCGGCGGGGGCATCCTGACGCTGGCCCGCGCGCTGAACGCCTCCGGCGCCCCCGGCCCGATCGGCGGCGCCTGGCACACCAGCACGCTGCGCAAGATCCTGCGCCAGCCGGTCTACATGGGCCGCTACGTCGCCAACCGCTACCGGCGGGCCAGGAGTGCCAAGGGACGTCCCACGATGGTCCTGCGGCCCGCTGACGGCCACCAGGAGCTGGCTGGCGTGGTCACCGAGCCGCTGATCGAGGCCCGGACCTGGGAGCTGGCCCAGGAGCGCCTGGCGACCAACAAGCAAGCGTCGATCCGCAACTGTCGCGATCCCGAAGCCTTCCTGTTGCGCGGCGGGATCGCGCGCTGCGGGACGTGTCGCCGGGGCCTGGGGATCACCACCAAGGCCCGCAAGACCGTCCCCCCGAATCGGTACTACCGCTGTCCGGGCGGGCAAGCCGGCCTGCCGGGCGGGCAGCCCTGTCGGGATGTGACGATCCCGGCCGCCCAGCTCGACGCCGCCGCCTGGGCGCGCGTAACCGAGATCCTGACCAATCCCGACGTCGTGCGCCGGGAGTTGGAGCTGCACCGGGAGCTGGACCCAACCGAGGCCGACGCGGCCGGCGTCGATCGGGCGCTGGGCGAGGCGAGGCGGCGCCAGAAGAAGCTGGTCGGCAACCTGGCCCTGGTCGACGACGACACGGCCGCCGTGCTGCGCGAGCAGCTCGGGGCGCTGGCCGAGCACATCCGGGGCCTGGAGGCCGAGCGGGGCCAGGTCCTGGCCCGCAAGGCCGCGTGGGAGGCCGCCCAGGGCGAGCTGGCGCGGATCGAGGACTGGTGCCGACTGGTGGGCCGCAACCTGGGCCGGCTGGACTACGCCGAGCGTCGGCTGACGCTGGACATGCTGAACGTCCAGGTCCTGGTCTACGGGCGCCACGCGACGCCCCGCTACGTGGTCCTGACCACCATCCCCCTGGGCTCGGACGGGTCAGCTCTGGGCACATCACCAGGA
>JALYGH010000370.1 GCA_030777205.1 Chloroflexota bacterium | reverse complement strand
GCCCCGCGTGATCCCGCCAGCCTACCCCAGCCCTCAGGTTTACGAAAGTAGGCCAGACCCCGGCGCGGGACTCGACAGATCCCGGCGACGGTGGTACATACGAGGTGGCGGCCGGAGCCAGGCGCGGACGAACGAATCGCTGTCGTGCCGACCACTAGGCTGGTAAGCGGCGGCCGGGCGACGCCAGCCACGCGGACTGGAGTAGCGCGACCGATTCGACCGGCGAGATGTCCTCGACGTGCGAGGGGGAGGGGCAGATGACGACCGCGAACGTCCCGAGCAGACCGGCCACGACCGGTCGGGTCAACACCCGGCGATACCGGCGCCGTCAGTCCGGCCTGTCGAAGCTGTTTCGGCGCGCCGCCATCGCCGTCGACCAGGCGGTCGGTTGGGACAAGCTCCCGCTGCCCCTCGCGGCGCTCGTGTTGATCGGGCTGCGCAACGTCTACCGCTGGGAGAACCTGTACGACACGAACGCGCTCCCGACGGTCGAGCAGCCCGAGCCCGTCGCCGAGGGGACGCGCCACCTGACGGCCCGCACCGCGGACGGCACCTACAACGACCTCGAAGAGCCGCGGATGGGCGCCGCCGGGACGCGCTTCGGGCGCAACATCCCGCTGCGGTACGCGTATCAGGATCCGGCGATGCTGGAGCCGAACCCTCGGCTCATCAGCCGCGAGCTGCTCACCCGCGAACGGTTCACGCCGGCCACGACGCTGAACGTGCTGGCCGCCGCCTGGCTCCAGTTCATGATCCGCGACTGGTTCAGTCACGGACGGGGCGACATCCAGCAGGCCTGGGAGATCCCGCTCCGCGACGACGATCCGTGGCCCCAGCACCCGATGCTCGTCCCGCGCCTCCAGGCCGATCCGACCCGGCCGTCCGGCAGCGACGGGCCGCTGACGTTTCTCAACACCGAGACGCCCTGGTGGGATGGCTCGCAGCTCTACGGCAGTACGCGCGAGCTCCAGCAGGCCGTCCGCCTCGGCGAGCACGGCAAGCTCCGCCTCGAGGACGGGATGATCCCGCGCCAGCTCCTCCTCCAGCTCGGGCACGAGCCCGGCTGGTGGGTCGGGCTGGCCTTGTTCCAGACGGTGTTCGCGCGTGAGCACAACGCGATCTGCGACCGGCTGCGGGCGACCTACCCGTCCTGGTCCGATGACGACCTGTTCGACCGCGCCCGCCTGATCAACTCGGCCCTGCTGGCGAAGATCCACACCGTCGAGTGGACGCCGGCCGTGATCAGCCACCCGACCACCATCTACGCGCTCCGCGCCAACTGGTGGGGGATCTTCCAGGAGCGACTGACGAAGCTGCTCGGCCGGACCAGCCTCGACCTGCTGACGGGCATCCCCGGCTCGCCGACCGAGCACCATGCGGCGCCGTACTCGCTCACCGAGGAATTCACCGCGGTCTACCGGATGCACCCGCTCATCCCGGACGACTACCGCTTCCGGGCGGCGGCCGGTGACCGCCCGATCATGGAGCGCACCTTCCGCGAGATCGCCGGCCCGAACACCGTCGAGGTCCTCGACAAGGTGTCGCCGGCGGACCTCGCCTGGTCCTTCGGGACGGAGTACGCCGGGGCGATCGAGCTGCACAACTTCCCGCGCTTCCTTCAGGAGTTCGAGCGACCCGACGGCAAGCTCCAGGACCTGGCGGCGACTGACATCCTGCGCATCCGCGAGCTGGGCGTGCCGCGCTACAACCAGTTCCGCCGCCTGATGCACCTGAAGCCGGCCAGGACGTTCGAGGAGCTGACCGACAACTCGACCTGGGCCGAGGAGCTGCGGCGGATCTACGGCGACGTCGAGCGGGTCGACCTGATGGTGGGCATGTTCGCCGAGCGGAAGCCGTATGGCTTCGGGTTCAGCGACACGGCGTTCCGCATCTTCATCCTGATGGCGTCGCGCCGCCTCAAGAGCGATCGGTTCCTGACCGTCGACTACACCCCGCGCGTCTACACGCCGGAGGGCATTGCTTGGGTCGAGAACACCGATATGACGACCGTGTTCGCCCGGCACTATCCGGAGCTGATCCCGATGCTCCGCCGCGTCGACAACGCCTTTGCACCGTGGCGCCGGTGACGTCTGACCTGGAACGTCGCGTGCGGCCTGGCCGGCGTGGC
>JALYGH010000369.1 GCA_030777205.1 Chloroflexota bacterium | reverse complement strand
CGATGCGGCCCGGTGACGAGGCGGCCGACACGCAGGGCGGCGTGGAACGACACCGCCCATTCCTTGATTCGTCGCGCCGGACTTGGGCGGCGCGGGGCCGGGCGGCCCCAGCTTGCAGAATCGTAGCCGGGCGGGCCCGGCGCCCACCGATGGCGCGGCGCGTCGCCGGGCCGGTGTCAGAACTCGAGGTGATAGCGGCTAGGGGTGGGCTCCCGGTCGCCCTGGTACTTGCTCGCCAGCTCGCGGCGGCCGTAGGGGATGTCGACTGGTGTCGTCATCCGGATGAACGAGATCTGGCCGATCTTCATCCCGACGAACAGCGTGATCGGGAACGGCGCCAGATTCGCCAGCTCCAGCGTCAGCCGCCCCTCCCAGCCCGGATCGACCAGGCCGGCTGTCGCGTGGATCAGCAGGCCGAGCCGCCCGAGCGACGACTTGCCGTCGAGCCGCGCGACGAGGTCGTCCGGCACGGCGATCAGCTCCTCGGTGACCCCGAGGGCGAACTCGCCGGGCCGCAGGTAGAACGGCTGGCCGGGCGTCAACTGGACGACCTCGGTCAGGTCCGCCGTGTCGTGGCGGAGGTCGATGTGCGGGATGTGGTTGTTGCGGAAGACGCGAACCCGGTCGCCCAGGCGCAGGTCGATGCTGGAGGGCTGGATCGCGTCCTCCCCCAGCGGCTCGACTCGGATGCGGCCTTGGGCGAGCTCTTCGCGCATCGTCCGATCGCTCAGGATCACGGTGCCCCCAGGCGTCCACGGACCGGCGTCGGGGCCGGCCCGATGTCGTGCGGCACGCGGCAAGGCCAATAGTGCCGGCCATCCAACGCCGCCCTGCCACGCAGGGTACGGCACGCGGCGGGCCACTATCGGCCTCCCCGGATCAAGGTCTCGCTACAAGTGCCGCTGGCGCACCCGTCTCCCAACGTGCGGGTCGCGATACGGGCGGCAATACGGGCTCCTGGCGAGGCGGCCAGGTATCGGTCGGCCCCACACTGGACCCGCTCGAGGTAGTCCCGATACCGGCGCCATTCGCCACCGGGAATGCTGGGACTCCAACGGCCCAAGTGTCCGTGCGTTGACTCGCCGGTCCGCCGCGGCTCGTTATCGCACTCGAAACGAGTCGAAGGAGGACGGGTCGACGAGTCGCGGGTCCGTCGGGGAGGAGCGAGATGCACCAGGCAGCTTCGGCCACGCAGCCAGCATCGTATGCCACAGCATTGCAGCCCCGCGCGACAGCAGAGCCACCGATCGGCCTGGTGAGCCAGGCTGGTGCCGACGACCAGACGCTGCACCCTGTCGGCATGCCCCACGGAGCGGCGGCGACGTTCCTGGCCGGCCTGATCGTCACGGCGCCGGTCGCGCCGACGGTCGCGGGAATGATCACCGTCGCGGTGTACACGCGAGAGCTCGTGCCCGTGCCCGGCGCGCTTGAGCTCCTGGCCCACCCGTTGCTCGCCGCGCCGCTCATCCTGGCGGTAGCCTGGCTGGCCCTGGCGGTCCCCTGCCTGGTCCTCGACCTCACCAACCCCGAACGGGTGAACCCGACGAGCTACAGCGCGCTGTCCGGCCGCGCGAATGAGCTCATGACCTGGTGCGGGGCCCGGGCCGGCCCTCGGCAGCCCGACTGTCGGAACGCCCGGCCCGCCGACAATGCCTGCAGCGAGTCGATCCATCGGGTGATCTGCGAGCAGGCGGCGGACATCGCCCACCATCTCCAGACGCGGGAGATCGGCTGGACCCTGGCGGTTCGCTACCTCACCCTCTGGCGGCAGCTCCACTGGGCGGAGGCGCTCCTGGCCTACGTCGAGCCGGACGACCGGCTGCTGATGCGGGCCGCCCAGGCCCGCGCGCGGCTCGCCGACTCGAAGATGAACGGCGCCGTGGTGATGGACGGCGAGCTGCGGCGCGCGATGGCCGCCCTCTCCGCGCCGCCCGACGGCAGCGCGGCTTCGGTCGGGCAGGCCGGCGAGCACGCCAAGGCGGGTGAGCTGCCGATGTCCCGGTCGGAGGCGCGGGCCACCATCAGCCGCATCCAGCGCGCGATCGACGACTTTCGCGACGACCGCTACGCCGGCCTGCTCGGCGCGCGAAATCAGCTCCTCTGGACGAGCGGCGCCACCGCCGTCGGCCTCTACGCGCTGCTCTGGCTCGCCATCGCCGCGGGGGTCGCGCCGACCACGATCATGGCCGCCACGGCCTTCTACCTCGTGGGGGTGATCGTCGGCCTGTTCAACCTGCTCTACGCTCAGGCCGGGGCCGACTCCATGATCGACGACTACGGCCTGTCTGCCGCGCGCCTGATCGTCACCCCGCAGCTCGCCGGCATGGCGGCGGTCATGGGCGTCGTGATCGCCACGATGGTCACGGCGACGCAGGTGCCCGAGGTGAGCCTCGCCGAGAGCTTCGACCTGCTGAAGCGACCGGTCAACATCCTCACCGCGGCCGTGTTCGCCCTCTCGCCGGGCCTGATCTTGGACCGACTGCGCCAGCGGGTCGACGACTACAAGGAGGATCTGAACCGCAGCCGCGACTCGACGGGGCACGTCCCGTGACGGCCCTCAGTTCTTGGCGCGGTTGCGCGCCAAGATTACTTGAAGCCGGGCATGACCTCGGTGCAGAGGAGCTGGAGCGAGCGCATGACCCGCTCCTGGGGGATCTGCCCGCCGCAGTTGAGCTCGGCCAGGATCCCGCTCAGTCCCAGCTCGTCGCGTAGCTCGGCCAGCCGATCGGCGACCATGGCCGGCGTCCCGACCACGACCTTCTCGCGGCGCGCCTGCTCGAAGGTGAGCTTCGCCAGGGCCTCGCCGCGCTCGGCGCGCCGCTCGGTCGGGCGCGCGCCGGGGTCGCGTGCCGACTCGATGAGCTGGTTGGCCATCGCCCGGTAGAACTGCATCATGCTCGGCTCGGGCTCGGAGAGGGCCTGCTCCTCGGTGTCCGCTACGTAGATCGGGACGCGCAGGAAGACCTGTCCCTGGCCGGGGTGGCCGGCCGTGCGGTACGCGGTGCGGTAGGCGTCGAGGTCCGGCGCCAGCTCGGAGAAGGTGCCTTGGCGGACCGCGCCGAAGACCGGATAGCCCTGCGTGCCGAGGGCGGGGAACGTGTCCGGGGTGGTCGCCGCGATGCGGATCGGTGGATGGGGCTGTTGGTAAGGCTTGGGGGTCACGCTGACGTCCCTGAAGCTGTGGTAGCGTCCCTCGTACGAGAAGGACGGCTCGGTC
>JALYGH010000368.1 GCA_030777205.1 Chloroflexota bacterium | reverse complement strand
GTCCTCGCACGCTCGCCGCTATACTCGCCTGGCGGACGGAGGGGTGGCGGTGCGGGTCCTTCTGGCGGGCGGCGGCTCGGGCGGCTCGGCGACGCCCGTCCTCGCCGTGGCGACCGAGCTGCGGTCGCGCGACCCGTCCGTCGAGCTGCTCTACGTCGGCACGCGCGGCGGTCCGGAGGCCGAGCTGGCCTGCGCCGAGGGTATCGCCTACGTCGGCGTCGCGGCCGGCAAGCTGCGCCGCTACTGGGACACCCAGAACGTGACCGACATCGGCCGGATCGTGCGCGGGGTGGGCGAGTCGATCGGCCACGTCCGCCGCTTCCGCCCGGACGTGGCGTTCGGGGCCGGCGGGTTCGCGAGCGTCCCGCCGCTCTTCGCCGCCGCGCTCCAGCGGGTGCCGGTCCTGATCCACCAGCAGGACGTCATCCCGGGGCTGGCGAACCGGCTGCTCGTGCCGTTCGCCGCCCGGATCACGGTCTCGCTGCCCCAGACGCTGCCCCACTTTCCGGCGGACCGGACGACACTTCGCGGCAACCCGGTCCGATCTCGCATCCTCGGCGGCAGCCCGGCCGAGGCGCGGCGCCTCCTCGACCTGGAACCCGAGACGCCGCTGGTGCTGGTGACCGGCGGCGGCACCGGCGCGCTGGCCCTGAATCTGATCGTCGCGGACGCGGCCGACGACCTGGTCCGATTCTGCCAGGTCGTCCACCTGACCGGCCGGGGCCGCGGCGTACCGGCCGCGTTGGCAAGCCCGCGCTACCATCAGCGCGAGTTCCTGGTCGACGAGATGCCGCACGCGCTCGCCGCCGCGTCCGTCGTCGTCACCCGGGCCGGCCTCGGGACGCTGACCGAGCTGGCCGCGCTGCGGAAGGCGGCGATCGTCGTGCCGATGCCCGGGACCCACCAGGACGCCAACGCCCGCGCCTTCGCGGAGGCCGGCGGCGCGATCGTCCTGGATCAGCGTACCCTGACGCCCGAGCAGCTCGTCGCGGTCATCCGCGGGCTGCTCGAGGACGAGCCGCGGCGGACGGCCCTCGGCGAGGCGCTCGGGCGCACGATGCCGCGCGACGCCGCCGCTCGCGTTGCCGAGGATCTGGTTGCTCTCGTTCGTCCAGCGTCGTGCTGAGACGGTGCCCGCTCAGCTAGCGCCACCCGGAGGTGGCTCGACGACGATGCCGAGCCCTCCCGAGCCGAGCACGTCGACCCGTACCTGATCGCCGTCGCGGACGACGTCGAAGTCGACGACGTGACGACCGACGCGCAGGCGCCGCACGCCGACGCGGTTGATGCCGTGGACGAGGCGCGGGCGGAGCCAGAGTCGGCCGCTGCTCGCGTCCGCGCGCAAGCCGAGCAGCGACTGGAGGATCAGGAAGATGCTGCCGGCCGCCCAAGCCTGGGGGCTGCACGACACCGGGTACTGCGCCGGCATCGAGAAGTAGCGGCGGTCGCGGGCGAAGCCGCAGTACAGCTCCGGCAGGCGGAAGCCCGGGAAGCGGACCGCCGCCTCGAGGACCTCCTGCGCTACGATCGAGGCGTTGGCGTCCATGCCGTAGCGCTTCAGCCCGGCCACGATCAGCGAGTTGTCGTGCGGCCAGACCGACCCGTTGTGGTAGCTCATCGGGTTGAACGTCGCCTCCATGCTGCTGAGGGTGCGGATGCCCCACCCGCACAGCATGTCCTCGCGCATCAGGCGCTCGGCGACCGTCTTCGCCGTGGCCTCGTCGAGCATCCCGGCCCAGAGGCAGTGGCCGACGTTCGAGCTTACCGACGGCACCAACTGCTTCTGGGCGTCGAGGGCGAGCGCGAAGGACTGTTCCCGCGGCAGCCACCAGTCGCGCATGAAGCGGACGCGCAGGTCGAGGGCGCGCGCGCGCAATTGCTCGGCCCGGTCGCGCTCGCCGAAGTGTTCCAGGTACCGAGCCGCGGCGATCCACGCGGCGTACACGTAGCCCTGGACCTCGGCCAGCGCGATCGGCGGCTCGGCCGGGCGACCGTCCGAGAAGCTGATCGCGTCGTGCGAATCCTTCCAGCCCTGGTTGCGGATGCCGCTCGCGGAGCGGCTGACGTACTCGACGTACCCGTCGCCGTCGAGGTCGCCGTACTCGTCGATCCAGCGGAGCGCCGCGTCGACGTTCGGCCTCAGTCGCGCGGCGACCTCCCAGTCCGCGGTCCAGTCGAGGTACTGCCCGAGCGCGATCAGCCAGAGCGGGGTGGAATCGACGCTCCCATAGTAGGGCGTGTGGGGCACCTGGCCGAGCGTCGCCAGCTCGCCGAGGCGGATCTCGTGGAGGATCTTGCCCGGCTGCTCGTCGCGGAAGTCGTTGACCTCCGTTCCCTGGTGTCGGGCCAGGAACAGCAGGGTGGCCCGCGCGATCTCCGGCTGGAGGACGAGCGTCTGCATCGCGGTGATCAAGCTATCGCGCCCGAACGGGACGCTGAACCAGGGGATGCCGGCCGAGGGCAGGAACCCCTCCGGGACGCGGTCGCTGAGCAGGCGCAGGTCGTGAAGCGAGCGGTGCACCACCGCGTTGACGACCTCGTCGTCCGTCGCGATCGAGGTGCACCGCTCTTCCCAGTCCGCGTACGACTTCCGCATCACGGCGAAGGCGGCATCAAGCGAGCTGTCGTCGACCGTCATCGGGCGCTCGCCTCCGGCCCGCGGCACGACATGGATCGTCAGCGCGTCGTGCTGTCCGGGCGCCAGCGTCAGGTCGAAGTGGAGCGTCGCCGTCGGTGGCCGAATGCCGGACTCGACGCGCGGGTCGCCGGCGCCGCTGATGCCCGGCAGGGTCCGCAGCACCTCGCTCGGCGCCTGGGGACCTTCGTCGATCTCGACCGAGCTCGGCGCTCGGTCGACGTGGATCTTCGTCTCGCGCCGGAGGCCGTCGAGGCCCGTGTAGCCGAGGAGGATCGCGTCGCCGTCATGCCGCGGCGGGTCGATCGAGCCGTGCTTCGAGCGTCGGGCGTACCCGCGAACGTCGAACATGTCTCGGTAGTCGGACCCGACCGCGAGCGACACTCTCACCTGGACCGGGAAGCGGTTGTAATTGAACATCCCGATGCGTTCGTGCAGCGCGCCGTGCAAGAAGCGGTTGCGGCGAATGCTGATCGACCGCGCCGGGACCTCGTGGCCGTCGATCGTCGTGAAGGCCGGGTTGGCGAACTGGAGCGTCGTCATGAAGTTGTGCTCGCCCGCCGAGGAGAGCAGTTGCGGCTGGCCCGTCCCCAGGCGCAACTCGTACAGGCTGAGGAAGCGCGTGTCGCGCCAGTACAGCCCTTGGCCATCGACGTTGTGCGCCGCGATGTCACCGCGCGCGTCGCTGACCAGGAACATCTGGTGCTCTTTGAGCACGGGTCGATCGAGCATCGGGTGGCTGCCTACCTGAGGTCGCGGCGTGGCGATCGTGTGTGGCGGCGCACGTGCGTCACACTCGCTACAGGCGATGGAGTTAGGGAAGCGCGCCGGTGAACAGCGTCTTCTCGCGCTCTTGTCCGACGCCGATCAGGCCCGCCGGTACGCCGATCGAGTCCTCGATCAAGCGGACGTAGGCCTGAGCGGCGCGGGGAAGGTCCTTCCACTCCTGGGCGGTTCCCGTCGACGCTTTCCAGCCGGGCAGCGCCTCATAGACGGGCCGACAGCGCGCAAGCTCCTCGGTGTCGCTCGGGAAGTAGTCGATGCGCCGTCCATCGAGTTCATACGCTACGCAGAGGTTCACTTCGTCGAGCTCGTCGAGGATGTCGAGCCGAGTGAGCGCGATGGCGTGGAAGCCGTTCACGAGCACCGAGTGCCGCGCCGCAACGATGTCGAACCAGCCGCAGCGGCGCGGGCGGCCGGTGGTCGTCCCGAACTCCTGGCCGCGGTCGCGGATCCGGTCGCCGGTCGCGTCGAACAGCTCGCTCGGCATCGGGCCCGCCCCGACGCGGGTCTGGTACGCCTTGAACACGCCGATCGCGGTCGTGAGGTGGCGCGGCCCGATGCCGGCCCCATTGAGCAGCCCGCTGACCGTGCAGGACGAGGTGGTGACGTACGGGTAGGTCCCGTGATCGAGGTCGAGCAGCGTCCCGTGCGCCCCTTCGAGCAGGATCGTCCGCCCATCGCGGAGGGCCCGCTCCAAGACCGGCTCGGTTTCGGCGATGTACGGGACCAGGCGGTCGGTGAGCTTCAGGTAGCGGTCGGCAACCTCGTCGGCGTCGATCCGCTCGGCGCCGAAGATGCGCTCCAGCAGGACGTTCTTCTGCGCGACGCTCGCCCGAACCTTGTCGCGGAAGCGCGCGGGGTGACGGAGGTCGCCGGCCTGGACGCCCGACCGTCCGACCTTGTCCGAGTAGGTCGGGCCGATGCCCCGGCCGGTCGTGCCAATAGCGCCGGCGCCGCGCGCCTCCTCCTCGAGCCGGTCGAACAGGCGATGGTACGGCATCACCAGGTGCGCGCGGGTGCTGATGAGCAGGTTATGGGTCCCGACGTCGCGCTCGTGTAACGCGTCGATCTCGCCGAGCAGCACCTCGGGGTTGAGCGCCACCCCGGCACCGATCAGGCACTGCGTGCCCTCGTTGAAGATGCCGGCCGGCACGAGGTGGAGGGCGAACTTGCCGCGCGGATTGACGACGGTGTGGCCGGCGTTGTCGCCGCCCTGCGCACGGACGACGACGTGCGCCCGGCCGGCGAGCAGGTCGATGATCTTGCCCTTGCCCTCGTCGCCCCACTGGCCGCCGACGACGGCGATGACCGGCATGGCACACGCTCCGGAACGCGGGTACGGACGCCTGCCCGCGCCCGTAGCCGATTATAGCCCGCCGGCGGCCCCAACTCCCTGACCTCACCAGGGTCATTTCATCTCGGGGCTCCGTGCGGAGTTGACGAGGTGAATAGCCGCGTGGGGGAGCGGTCCTCGTCGAGGGCGCCATTCGTCCGCCATTGCCGCCGTGATCCCACGGTCGGTACACTATGAGGCGCCGGGTGCCGGCCCGGTTCGTGGTGGGCGTAGCTCAATCGGTTAGAGCGCCAGGTTGTGGCCCTGGAGGCTGTGGGTTCAAGTCCCATCGCTCACCCCACACCAACGCCGGTCGCACCTGCGCCCGTAGCTCAGCGGACCAGAGCACGTGGCTTCGGACCACGGGGTCGGGGGTTCGAATCCCTCCGGGCGTGCCACCATCGAAGCGGCCGTCGTTCCGGGACGCGCCGCGGCGCAGCGAGCGGAGCGCGGCGATTCCACCACACCTGGTCACCAAACCTGGTCGTCGCGCTATTTCACACGGCTCGGGTGTGGCCTACTTCTGTACCCGAGGGATCAGGCGGCGGGAGCGACGGGGCTGATGGGGCGATCGGAGCGGAGGCGGGCGCGCAAGGTAAGCATGGCGCGGGCGCCGGCGTCGGACCAGCGCAT
>JALYGH010000367.1 GCA_030777205.1 Chloroflexota bacterium | reverse complement strand
GTGGTACTCTCTCCTGCCAATTGGGGGGTGGGGCGGGTCGCGCAGCGCCGAAGTCGGGGTGGTCGCCAACGAAGGGGTGACGGGACCGCCGACATCGGCGGCACGCCTCGTCGAGGAAGGGGAGTCGGCCTTCAAGACCGGACGGTGGGCCGACGCTGCCGACGCGTTTCGCCAGGCGCAGGCAATCCAGGCGGTGCACGGCGACGTCCTCGCGCGCTGGGCGCGCGCCCTCCTCAACCAGAGTCGCGTGGACGCGGCCGTCGAGCGCGCGCAGCAGGCGGTCGAGGTCGCGCCTGACAACGCCTACGCCCGGACGGTCCTGGCCGTGGCGCTCGACTGGAGCGGCCAGGTCGAGCCGGCCGAGGCACACGCTCGCCGGGCCATCGAGCTCGACGCGCGCTCAGCGGCGGCGCATGCGGCGCTGGCCGAGGTCCTCACCGACGAGTACCGCCTCCGCGAGGCGGAGGAAGCCCTCGCCACTGCGCTTCGACTCGGCCCGTCCGATCCGGAGGTTCACCGGGTGCAGGGCAACCTGCACGAGATGCGGGCCAACTACGGGGCGGCAGTCGTTGCCTACGGGCGCGCGATCGAGCTGGCGCCGACGCACTCCTACCTGTACGTCAGCCTGGGGCATGCGCTGCGCGTCCAGCGCCGGCACGACGAGGCCCTGGCCGCCTTCGCCAGGGCCGCCGAGCTGGCGCCGACCGATGCGCGCGCCGAGGGCGGCCGGGGCATGGTGTACGCGGCGCGGGAAGAGTACCGGCCGGCCGTCGCCCACCTACGCCGCGCGATCGAGCTGGACCCCGCCTACCCGACCGCCTACGCCCAGCTCGCATGGGTCCACTACGCGCGCCGCGAGTACGAGCAGGCTACGCCGCTGTTCGAGCGCGCGGTCGAGCTGGACCACGACCGCGGACGGGTCGCCCAGTACCGCCACGCGCTCGGCTGGATCATGCTCAGCGCGCGGCGGACGGCCGAAGCGCGCGAGCAGTTTAGCCGGTCGCTGGAGCTCGACCCGGGCCTGGAGGGCGCCCGCGATGGCCTCCTGGCCGTGCAGGGCCGCCGCTAGCATGACGGGTCTATCCGGACCGTGTCCGAGCGGCCTCCTCGACGCCGAGGTCGCGGATCCGCTCGGCGTAGGCGGCCGGCTCCGAGCGCGACGAACGCGGCGCGAGCTCCGGGTCCTGCTCGGCGTCGGCCGCGTCGACGACCCGCACCTGGCGGGCGGCCGGGGTCCCGAGCGAGATGCGGACGCCATCCCGCGTCACGGTGACCAGCCCGGCGGCCGGGGAGACCTCGACCACTTCGAGCTGCGCGCGGGGGACGATCCCGGAGCGCTCGAGGTACGACATCAGGTCCAGGTCGTCCTCCGCCTCTTCGACGATCCGCTCGACGACGACGCGCTGGCCCGCGCGCGCCTCGGACAGCGGCAATGCGCGCGGGGACGGTCGCGAGCCGGTGCCCGGGATCGGGTTACCGTGGGGACAGCGGGTGGGGTTCCCGAGCACCTGCATCAGACGCCGCTCCACCTTCGGCGAGATGACGTGCTCGACCATGTGCGCCTCTTCGTGCGACTCGCTCCAGCCGAGGCCCAGGATGTCGGTCAACAGCCGCTCGGCCAGCGCGTGCCGCCGCACGGTGCTCTCGGCCAGCTCGCGGCCGTCGTCGGTCAGGTGGACGACTTTGTGAGCGTCCATGCGGATCAGCCCGTCCCGCACCATGCGCTGCAGCGTGGCGGTCACCGTCGGCGGCGCGACGCCGATCCGCTCGGCCAAGCGAGCGCCGATGATCGGCACGCCGTCGCGGGTCATGTAGTGCATGACCTGCAAGTAATCTTCGACCGTCTTGCTTGGCCTGCGATCCATCGGATCGGTCTCCGAGGGGCGATTGGGGCGCGGCGCCGGCCAGGTCTCGTGGCCTCGCTCTCCCGCGTGGGGCCCGATTTAGAATGACTCTTGCGCTTGATGGCGATTGTACGCGCTTCGGAAACTGCCCACAAGTACCGCGAGGCACAGCATCGGGTGTGGCCATCGTGACGGACATCGGGTCACCCGGAGCGGGCCGCGTCGCTCCGGCGCGCGGCGAAAGGACACCAGCGATCGGCAAGAGCCCGGTGGCGGACGGCCGCGGACGCGCTCCATCCCCGGGCGGCCGGCGGATGGGCCGCCGGGCGCTGCTCCTTGCGGTCGGTGGGGCCGTGCTGGCCCTGTCAGGGTGTCGCCCGGCGCCGGTGCCGGTGCCGACCGTGCAGCCGCCCACGCCGAGTCCGGCGCCCGCCGCCCGGCTCCACGTCGGGGCCGTCCTCGACATGCGCGCCGACAGCCCATCGGACGGTCCCGGTCGCTGGCAGGGCGCCCGCCTCGGCGTCGAGATGCTCAACGCCGGCGGCGGTGTCCTGCTCCCGACCGGTCAGCGGCGGGAGCTCGAGCTGGTGGCATACGACAGTGCCGGGCGTGACGAGGTGGTCGCCAGGGCGACGGCCCGCCTCGCCGAGACGGACGGCGCGCTGACGGTCCTCGCGGACGGCCGTGGCGACCTCGAAGGCATCGTTCGCAACCGGGCCGAGCGGCTCGCCATACCCGTCCTGCTCCTCGACGAGCCGATGCCGCCGCCCTCCGAGCCCGCCCACTGGACGTTCTATCTGGCCCCCACCGACGCAGACGCGATGACCGTGCTGGTTCAGTTCCTCGCGAATGGCGTGGAGCGGGTCGGGTGGATCGCGCCGCGCACGGCGACGGCGAGTGCCGCGCGGAGCGTCCTGGTCGCCGAGGCCGCCAGGACGACCATCCGCGTCGTCGCGGAAGAGAGCTACACCGCCGGCGGCGAACCGGCGCCGGACGCGATGGCGCGCCTCGCCTTCGCCGGCGCCCAGGCCATCGTCGGCTGGCCCGCCGACCTTGCCGATGCGGCGACCCTCGCGCGGCTGGCCGCCGAGCGGGCGCCCGGGGTCACGCTCTACTTTGGTCCGGTGGCGGCGGCCCCCGAGTTCCTGCCTCGGGTCGGCGAGCCGCCCATCGGGGTGCGGATGATCGGTCCGCGCCTCGCGGTCCCCGACTACCTCCCGAGTGACGATCCGCAGGCCGCGCCGATCCGCCAGTTCCTGGACGCGTTCCGCCGACGGTTCGGGTTCACCCCCTCCATCCAGGCGGCCGCGGCCTGGGACGCGGTCCGCCTCGTCGCGGCGGCAGTTCAGCGGAGCGGAGCAGACCGGGCACGGCTGCGCGACGCGCTCGAACGGTCCGAGCCGTTCGCCGGGGCCAGCGGGCCGATTGCCTACTCGCCCGCTCGACACAACGGCCTCGACGGCGGGGCCTTCGTCGTCGCGCGTGCCGAGCGCGGGAAGTGGGTGCTGCCGCCGTAGCTGCGCATCCGGCCTGAAGCATCGCCCCGCGCGTCCGTGGGGTATGCTTGGCCGGCGGACCGCGGCGGCACGGCGCGACTCCCTCGGGCGGGCTCGCGCCCCATACCACTCGCGGGCGCGAGCGGCGATCACCACGGCGGTGGGGAGGCGACGACGCCATGCAACGCTGGATGATGGACTACCCGCTGACCTTGCACCCGATCCTCGACCGAGCGCGGCGGTTGTTCGGCCGCAAGCAAGTCGTCACTGGGGTCGGCGACGGTGGCACGCGCGCCACCTATGCCGAGGTGGGCGACCGCGTGGATCGCCTGGCCAGCGCCCTGCGAGCCCTCGGCGTGGCCGGTGGCGAGCGCGTCGGCACGCTCTGTTGGAACCATCAGCCGCACCTCGAGCTGTACTTCGCCGCCCCGTCCATCGGCGCGGTCCTGCACACGATCAACTTCCGCCTCTTCGCCGACCAGATCGCGTTCATCGTGAACGATGCCGAGGACCGGGTGCTCTTCGTGGATGCGTCCGTCGTGGCGGTCGTCGAGCCGATCGCCGCTCGGCTCAACAGCGTCCGGCACTTCGTCGTCGTCGGCGACTGCCCCGATGGGCTCGACGAGCTGGCCGGGCGGCCCGTCCACCGCTACGAGCGCCTGCTCGCGGACGCCGCGCCGCTCTCCGAGTACCCGAGGCTCGATGAGGAGGCGGCGGCCGCGATGTGCTACACGTCCGGCACCACCGGCAACCCCAAGGGGGTCGTCTACAGCCACCGGGCGCTGGTGCTCCACGCGCTCATCACGTGCATGCCGGACGTCCTGGCGCTGTCGGAGCGCGATGTCGTCATGCCGGTCGTCCCGATGTTCCACGTCAACGCCTGGGGCCTGCCGTTCGCGTCGACGCTCGTCGGCGCTACCCAGGTAATGCCCGGCGTCGCGCCGGCGCCTGCCGATCTGGTACGCCTGATCGAGCAAGAGCGCGTGACGATGACGGCCGGCGTCCCGACCATCTGGCTGGGCGTGCTGGCCGAGCTGGAGGCGCGCGAGCACGACGTCAGCAGCCTGAAGCGGATCGTCTGCGGCGGGTCGGCCGCACCGCGGGCGATGATGGAGACGTACGAGAAGAAATACGGCGTCCCGGTCTGGCACGCCTGGGGCATGACCGAGATGTCGCCGATCGGCTCAGTCTGCCACCTCAAATCGTCCCTTGAGGACGTGCCCGAGGACGAGCGGTGGCGCATTCGCTCGACCCAGGGCACGCCGATGCCACTCGTCGAGATGCGGGCGATCGACGATGCCGGCCGGGACGTGCCGTGGGACGGACAGGCGCTCGGCGAGCTGATCGTGCGCGGACCGTGCGTGACCGCCGGCTACTACAATGACCCGCGCGCCCGGGACCGCTTCACCGAGGACGGCTGGTTCCGCACCGGCGACGTGGTGACGATCGATCCGGAGGGCTACTTCGAGGTCGCCGACCGCTCGAAGGACCTCGTGAAGAGCGGCGGCGAGTGGATCTCCAGCATCGCCCTGGAGAACGCCCTGGTGGCCCACCCCGCCGTCGCCGAGGCGTGCGTGATCGCCGTGCCGGACCCGAAATGGGGCGAGCGCCCGCTCGCCTGCGTCGTGCCGCGGCCGAGTGCCGGCGACGTGACGAAGGACGACCTGATCGACTTCCTCCGCCCGTCGTTCGCGAAGTGGTGGCTGCCGGACGACGTGGTCTTCCTGGCCGAGCTGCCGCGCACGGGAGTGGGCAAGCTCGACAAGAAGGTGCTGCGCGACCGCTTCCGCGAGCGCGCGCCGGCGCCCCGCCAGGAC
>JALYGH010000366.1 GCA_030777205.1 Chloroflexota bacterium | reverse complement strand
GTGCTGGGCGGCTGCCCCCCTCGAGGCACGAGCTCCGGGCCGGTCCCCGCCCGCCAACGTCGCATAGCGAGTGGCGCGCGACCGGGGCCGCGGCTGGCGCGCGTCCGCGTGGCTCACTGTGGGGAGCGACGCCAGGCCACGCGGGTTCCGGGTCGCTCGTCATCGGGGCACGCTCGTACTCCTGATCCTGCTCCTGGGCGGCCTGTGGGATTCACTTATTGGGTTGGGCGGGTGCAGTGGCGGTCGGGGAGCGGCTGCGGCGAAGATCCTCGGCCATGCTGGTCTCCATCGTGTACTCGTTCGTCCACCTGCTGCTCGATCTGCTGCTCCTTCGCTTGCGGCCGGACCTGTCCCGCGACGTCGAACTCCTCGCCCTGCGCCACGAGGTCCGGGTCCTGCGCCGCCAGGCCAAGCGGACCCGGTACCGCCACGGCGACCGCCTCGTCCTCGCCGGGCTGGGCCGCCTGCTGCCCCGCTCCGAATGGTGGCGCTTCCCGGTCCGTGTCCTGGCTACTTCGCTCGTCCGCGATCGGCCTCGCTCATTCATACGTGCGTACCGATCGCGAGCCTGGCGGACGATTCAAGTAACCAGGACAGGCCCGTCGCCGCCGGCTGGCGGCAATCCTCGACCAGCGCTGGCCATCGGTGCTCTCCTCCGCACCCGCGCCCCATCGCAGCGCACCCGGCCCCCGATCTGCCACGGTTGGGCGGCAGTATGATACGGCCGACGAGATCGGCCAGCGCCCGCTACCCAGGAGTAGGACGATGGCAACTCAGCCAGACTCGACGCAGGTGCCCGAGTTGATCCGCACCGTCCGGCAGGCCCGACAGTATGCCCCGCATCCGGTGCCCGACGACGTGGTCGACACCTTGCTCGAGGTCGCGCGCTGGACCGGCAGCTCGCGCAACAGCCAGCCGTGGCACTTCATCGTCATCACGGACCAGGAGCAGCTGCGACGCATCAGCCAGCTGCGCACGCCGATCAACTGGGTCGCCGAGGCGCCGCTGGGGATCGCCATCGTGCTCGACGGCGCGAACGCGGCCGGCGAGGCCTACGACGAGGGCCGGGTCACCGAGCGCCTCCTGATCGCGGCGCGGAGCCTGGGGCTGGGCGGCGGGGTGGCCTGGTACGGCGATGCCGACCAGCAGGCCGAGGGGAAGCGCATCCTGGGGATCCCGGCCGAGCGGACGGCGCGCTCGGTGGTCATCGTCGGCTATCCCACCTCGATCAAGGATCCGCGCCCGAATGCCGCCGCCGGTGGGCGCAAGGAGCTGTCCGAGATCGTCAGCTTCAACCGCTGGGGCCAGTCGAAGGCGTGAGCGCCGGTTCGGCGAGACCGCGAAGCCAGTCAGCGGGGTAAGGTTCGTGTCCCCGGAACACACCCGTGGGACGGCAATACGCCGGCCGCTGGCGCCGCGGCCGGGCCTGACCCGGCTGGGCCACGTCCGCTGGACGGGCTGCCCGGCCTAGGGCCTATCCGGTGGATCGGCGTCGCTTCTGGTAAGCTCGTCGTCCGTCGCACGAGGCGGGCGGGGAGGCGATGGTCGGGCGTGACGACTTGACGGACGCGGCGCGGGAGCGGATCGCGCCGCTGCCGGGTAGACTGGAACGGACGAGGGAGGCGCGATCGATGGCCGACTACATACCGCCCGCCTGGGATTGGGTGCACGAGCAGGTCGAGCGCTACGAAGGCTCCGGGGGGACAGAGGGCACGACCCTCCGCGACACCGGCCTGCCGGTCATCATCGTCACGTACACCGGCAGGAAGACGGGCGCCATCCGCAAGGCCCCGCTGATGCGGGTGGTCACCGACGACGGGACGTACGTGCTCGTCGCGTCCAAGGGCGGCGCGCCCGAGAACCCGGAGTGGTACTACAGCCTGCGCGAACAACCGGAAGTGACGATCCGCGACCACGAGCGGGTCTTCCGGGCACGCATCCGCGAGGTGACCGACCCCGGCGAGCGCGCCCGAGTTTGGGATGCCGCCGTGCAAGCGTACCCGCCGTACGCGGAGTACCAGCAGCGCACGAGCCGCCAGATCCCCGTGTTCGTGGCGGAGCCCGGTTAGAGAGGTACGGGATGCGGGTGATAGTCTGCGGCGGCGGGGTCATCGGCACCTCGACCGCCTACTTCTTGAGCCGTCGCGGGGCCGAGGTGACGCTTGTCGAGCGGACGGGGGTGGCCAACGCGTCGTCCGGGAAGGCCGGCGCGTTCCTGGCGCTCGACTGGTCGCGCGGGAGCGCGCTGGACGCGCTCTCCAGGCGGAGCTTCGCCCTGCACGCCCAGCTGG
>JALYGH010000365.1 GCA_030777205.1 Chloroflexota bacterium | reverse complement strand
GCGGATGTCGATCGGGCGCACGTTGCGCACCTCGCGGATCCAGACCGAGGTGCGCCACGACCACGGGCAGGCCGTGTCGAGGTAGAAGTCGACCGTCGTCGTCCCGTTGCTGCCAGCCATCCAGTGTGCCTCCCTGTGCTGAGGTGTCGCGTCGCGGCAGCCCCACTGCCGCGCGTTAGTCATCGTGACTGCCGCCGCTGTTCGCCGATCGGCTGTGCCCACGCCATCGGCCGGTGCGGGCCGCTGGTCGCCGACGCCCGTCGCCAATCCTGGCCCGATTTCCCGATCCGCCCTCTTCTGCGTCCAAACTCCTATCGTCGTGCGCGCAGGTACTGGGCCGGCCAGTAGTCGATCTCGGCGCCAAGCTCCTTCGCCGCGTGGAGCGGCCAGTACGGGTCCCAGAGGAGGTTGCGCGCCATCAGCACGGCGTCCGCCCGCTCGCCGGCGACGATCTCCTCGGCCAGCTCGGCGGACGTGATCAGCCCGACCGCGCCGGTCATGATGCCGGCCTCGCGGCGCACGCGCTCGGCGAACTGGACCTGATACCCCGGCCGCATCGGGATGCGCGCCGCCGCCACGTTGCCGCCCGACGAGCAGTCGACCAGGTCGACGCCCCGCTCGCCGAGCAGCCGCGCCAGCTCGACCGACTGCTCGACGTCCCAGCCGTCCGCGACCCAGTCGGTCGACGAGAGGCGGACGAACAGCGGCAGGCGCTCCGGCCAGACCGCCCGAACCGCCTCGACGACCTCCAGGACGAGCCGCACCCGGTTCTCGAAGGCGCCGCCGTACCGGTCGTCGCGGCCGTTCGAGATCGGCGAGAGGAACTCGTGCAGCAGGTAGCCGTGGGCCCCGTGCAGCTCGACCACCTCGAACCCCGCCGCCAGCGCCCGCTCGGCGCCGCGCCGGAACTGGTCCACCACCGCGCCGATCTCCTCGACGGTCAGCGCGCGCGGGACGTGCCAGCCGGCGTCGAATGGCAGGGCGCTCGGCGCAACTGTCTCCCAGGCGCCCTCCTCAGGCGTCAGCGGCGCCCCGCCCTCCCAGGGCCGGTGGACGCTTGCCTTGCGGCCGGCGTGCGCGAGCTGGATGGCCGGGACGGCGCCATGCTCCCGAATGAAGCGGGCGATCGGCGCGTACGCCTCGCCCTGGCGGTCGTCCCAGATGCCGGCGTCGTGGGCGCTGATCCTCCCTCGCGCCTCGACCGCCGTCGCCTCCATCATCACCAGGCCGGCCCCGCCGACGGCGCGGCTGCCGAGGTGGACGAGGTGCCAGTCGGTCGGGTACCCGTCCACCGACGAGTACTGGCACATCGGCGCGACCATGATCCGGTTGCGCAGCGTCACGCCCCGGATCGCGAGCGGCTCGAACAGGCGCGGCCCGGGGCGGGGCACAGCCGGGGCGGGCGCGGCGGCCCGCTGCTGGACGGGGACGGCCAAGAAACTCCTCCTCGTCGGCATGGTGCTGTGAGATCCCCTCGTGCAACACCGGCGAGGCCCGATCCTATTCCCGATCGAGCGTGACACGCGCCGCACGGGGCCGCTACGCTCTCCCCGGGCGAGCGACGCCCGGGGAGGGTACTGTGGAACGGTCCGCGGGACAGGACGAGATGCCACGCCTGATGGCGCTGGCCGAGGTCGTCGGGGAGAAGCTGCGGGCGCGTGGCGAGACGGTGGCCGTGGCGGAGTCGTCGGCCGGGGGCCTGATCTCGGCGGCGCTGCTGGCCGTGCCGGGCGCGTCGGCATTCTTCGTCGGCGGCGCGGTCGTCTATACCAAGCAGGCGAAGATGACGCTCCTCCACCTCGACGAGGAGACGGTCACGAACCCGCGCGCCGCCACTGAAGCCCACGCGCTCGTCCTGGCGCGCGGCGTGCGCGGCGCGCTCGGCACGACCTGGGGCGTCGGTGAGACCGGCGCGACCGGCCCGACCGGCAACCGCTACGGCGACGCTCCCGGCCACGCCTGCGTCGGCGTCGTCGGGCCGGGCATGTCGCGCCAGGAGCGAGCCGACACGATCGAGACCGGTCGCGCCGACCGCGCCCCGAACATGGAGACATTCGCCTGGGCCGCGCTCAACCTGCTCAACGACATGCTCGGGCCGAACGGCGCGAGGGGCTCGGGCTGATCGGCGGCCGCCGATCGGCGAGGCTTTGCACGCCAACCCTGGTACAATCGGCCCATGCTGTCGGCCTTCGGCGTGCTCTGGCGGGCGGTCGTCCACATCTGGGAGGAGTCCCTGCTCCTCATCCGGGCGAACTTGACCTGGTTCATCGGCAGCCTGCCGCTGTTTCTCATCGTCGCGTTCTTCGCCAGCTTGCTACTGGCGAGCCCCGACGTCGAGGAGCTGCCGCTGGCGCTGTCCGGGTTCGTGGCCGGGTTCGTCCTGCTCGTCGTCCCGAACCCGTTGTCGGTCGGCGTCTACGCCCTCACGGGACACCTGGTGTACGGCGAGACGCCCGAGTTCGAGGTCTTCTGGCGAGCGATCAAGCGCTGGTGGAAGCTCGCCCTGGCGATGTTCGCGATCGGCAGTTTCCTGCTCGGGGCGCTGCTCTTCAACACGTCGTTCTACCTCACCCGAACGACGGGACTCTGGCAGGCGATCGGGATCCTCTGGGTGTACGTCATCATCTACTGGATCACCCTCCAGGCCTACCTGCTCCCGCTGCTCGTCATGTCCGAGCTTCAACCGCTGGAAGACGTCGACGAGGGCTGGTCGCTCGACGAGCCGGCCGCGGCCCGGCCTAGGCCGACACCGGTCCCGCGCCCGCACCGTGAGCAGGCGACGCCGTCGCTCCTCGACCTGTACAAGCGGGCCGCGATCCTGGCGCTCGCGCATCCAGTCTTCAGCCTGGTGCTGCTGCTCGGCACGCTTCTGGCGATGATCCTCAGCGCGGTCGCCCTGCCCATCTACCCGCTGGTGGCGATGGCGTACGTCGCGCTCGTCGGTAGCCTGGGCTTCCGCCAGCTGCGCCAAAGGTACTTCCCGTCGGAGGCGACGGGGGCCAGCGAGTGACGGTCGGCTCGAGCTTGCTCGGTGGACGCTACCGCCTCGGGCCGGTCCTCGGCCAGGGCGGGATGTCCGTCGTGTACCAGGCTGAGGACACGATCCTCGGCCGGCCCGTCGCCGTCAAGATCCTGCGCGAGCAGTTCAGCGGCGAGGCGGAGTTCCAGGAGCGCTTCCGCCGCGAGGCGCGCGCGGCGGCCCGCCTGAGCCACCCGAACATCATCGCGATCTACGACGTCGGCCGGGACGGCGACGTCAACTACATCGTGATGGAGCTCGTCGAGGGCGAAGATCTGAAGGCATTGGTCCGCCGCGCGGCGCCATTCCCGCCGACCCAGATCGTGGAGCTCGGCAGCCAGATCGCCGCCGCGCTCGACTATGCCCACCGGGCGGGCATCGTCCACCGCGACATCAAGTCCCAGAACGTCCTGGTCACCCGCGACGGCCAGGTCAAGGTGGCGGACTTCGGCATCGCCGTCGCCCTCGGCGAGCGTTCGATCACCCAGACCGGCATGGTGATCGGCTCGGTCCACTACATGGCCCCCGAGCAGGCCCAGGGTCGGCCAACCAGCCCGGCGACGGACATCTACTCGCTCGGGGTCGTGCTGTACGAGATGGCGACCGGCCGCCTGCCGTTCACGGCCGAGGCCCCGCTCGCCGTGGCGCGGATGCACATCGATACGCCGCCCGTGCCGCCGCAGACGCTGAACCCGCGCCTGCCGCTGGCTATCGGCGCGACGATCCTGGCGGCGCTGGCCAAGCGGCCGGAGGCGCGTCCCCAGTCGGCCGCGCTCGTCGCACCTGCGCTGCGCGGCCAGCGGGCGCTGGCCGCCGACCGGACGGCCGCCGCCACCGATCCCCGTGCTCACGATCAAGCCACGCGCCAGATTCGCACGGACCGCACCGCCATCCATGCCCCGTGGGTCGCCGATCGGCGCGCGGCGCCCGGCCAGCTGCGGTCGGGGCGTGGCCTGGGTATCCTCGGGTTCCTCGTCCTCGCCACGCTGCTCGGAGCGTTCGGGGCGCTAGCCGGCTGGGTCCTGAGCGGCACGCCGAACCCGGATCGGCCGCGCCCGACGCCGGCCCCCGTGATCGTGGCGACCAGCACACCGCTGCCGTCCAG
>JALYGH010000364.1 GCA_030777205.1 Chloroflexota bacterium | reverse complement strand
TCTTCGCCTCGACCAGCGTGTGGACCGCGTCGGCCGAGAGGGCGCCCATGGCGGCCAGGTCGAACTGCTGGACGATCTTCAGCTCCTGGAGCAAAACCCAGCCCATCGAGTTCGGCGGCGCCTCGCGGACGGTGTAGCCGCGGTAGGTCACCTCGATCGGCGCCTGCTCCTCCGGGCGGCAGTCGGCCAGATCCTCGGCCGTCACGAGCGCACCGGCCTCGCGGCAGCCGGCCGCGAGCGCCTTCGCGATGCTGCCGCGGTAGAAGCTATCGGCGCCCTCGCCGGCCAGCGCCTGGAGCGTCCGCGCCAGCTCCGGCTGGACGATCGGCGTCCCTAGCTCCGGCACCCGGCCGTCGGGGAGGAAGGTCCGGGTGCTGCGAGGATCTGCGCGGAGGACCGCGCTCCCCTGCTCGGTGTAGTGCCGATACGCCCGCGTGGTGCCGAAGCCGTCGTGGGCGTAGGAGATGGGCGACTCGAACAGGCTCGCCCACGGCCGCCGTCCGTAACGCGCGTGCATCGCGCCCCAGGCGCCGACCGAGCCGGGCGTCGAGACGGCGAGCGGCCCGCTAATCGGGATCCCGTCGGTGTACCGCTCCGGCGTGGCCGCGCGGGGGGCAGCGCCGGTCCCGTTGAACACGATCGCCTCACCGGTGTCGCGGCGATAGACATGGTAGAAGCCGTCGCCGCCCAGCCCGGACATGAACGGCTCGACGACGCTCAAGGTCGCCGCGACGGCGACGGCGGCGTCGACGGCATCCCCGCCGGCCTGGAGCGTAAGCAGGCCCGCCTGGGTGGCGAGCGGGTGGTTGGAGGCAACGGCGCCGCGCCGCCCCATGATGACCGGTCGGTACGAACGCGGTCCTTCGTAGGCCACGAGACTCTCCCTTCGTGTCACGGGCGGTTGGCGGCCGGGTCGGTCGCCCCGTCCGTCGCGCTGGCGCGGCCACCGCCGCAGGCTAACTGGATCGTACTCCAGGTGCTCGGACCGTGATCTGGCGGCACGATGCCTCCGTGCTGCCTCGGATACTTGGGGTGCGCCTACCACCTCCATCGGTCAGAGTGCCATGTGGCGTCGTCGGGCACTGTCCCGCCGAGGATCGGATCGAGAAATGCCCGGGCCTGCTCATAGCCGACGAACAGCTCGGGGTCGAGGCCGACTTCGGTCGCCATCCGGACGAGATCCTTGACACGCGTGCTGGGGTGGCCGCCGGCGTAGCCGCGGGTGTAGGCATGGACCTTCTCGGCGACGTGCGGCTCGAGCGGGAGCGTCGGGATCTCGGTTGCGTCGATCTCGGCGAAGCTGAGGAGGTCCAAGCCGCGGAGCCGCTCCGGCTCTATCGTCAGCGGATCGCCGCAGCCGACGTCGAGCGAGAACTCCTCGAACCGCCGCCCCGCGAGGTACGCCGAAACGTGGTACCGTGCGGCAGCACCTTCGAGCAGTTGGTCGAGCGTGGCGGTACCCTCGACGGCGAACCGGAAGAGGTCGCCGAGGTCGACCTGCTCCGCCGCGACGAGATCATCCGTGGCGGCCCGCTCGTCGTCCCAGCGGCCGAGATCCAGATCCTTCGTCGTCCGGAAGCGCGCCCCGAGGCGAAGGTGGAGGGCAACCGCGCCTTCGAGGACCCACCGGTCGGGTGCCACGATCATCAGTCGCGCCAGCAGGCGCTCGAACGCGACCAGCTTGCGTAGCCGCACCAGGGGAACGTCGCCCGACCGCGCCACTGCCAGGAGGCGCTGCTCGAGGGCGGCACGGGACGCCGCGGCGGTCGCATACCTCACGCCGGAATCCTGCGCAGCACGCCGTCGATCAGCGTGGCCACCCGTCGCCCACGTTCCGCGGCGTCCCGCCGGAGCTGGTCGGGGCTGACCAGACCTCGCTCGACCGCCTGGATCACCGCCCGCTCAACCTGGTCCGGCGCCGTGCCCGCCTCGGCCGTGTCGAGGATGGTGCGCATCGCTGACGTGATGACCATGCCGTCACGGTAGGTCAGGTCACCGGGCTGAAACGGCCTGAGGGTGGTATGGACCCTCACTCCGGGGAGCTCCGGGAGATTGCGGCGGGAGCGGGGGACGGTGAGATGCGCCGCGCCGGGGATGACGTCGCTCAGGTCGAGCAGGTCGAGCGCGCTGTCATGCGAGACCACGGCGACTTCCTTGCCGAGGGCGAGCCAGGCGGCGAGCACGTCCTGGCGCGAGGACGAAGGGTACTCACGGTAGCGGTAGAGGCCACGCCGGACGCGGATGAACCGCCCGCTCTTGACGTGATGGGAGAGGAGCGCCCAACTGTAGCCGCACGCCCGCGCCTGCTCGGCGGTGAAGTAGCCGCCCTGCTCAGAGGCGACATCGAAGAGCCGGGCGCGATCGGGCCTGGCGGTGGCCCTATGTATCGGCGAATCGTCCGCTGCGTCACCCATACGTCGGATGTTACTTGAGGTATGGGTGACGTTGACGCGGCCCGGCTCACGCGGATAGGGGTACGAATGCCTGTCGTCAGTGGGATGATCAATCGCCGCCCGGACATCTGGCCGCCCAGGCGCCCCGGGGAATTTATCATGGTCGCACTCTCCCGCCTGGTCGGCGCCGCCGTGATCATGCCGGTGCGGCGGTAGAAAGGCCGACATCTGGCGAGCGGCTTTCGCGACCGAGCGCCGGGAGCGGCTGGCTGGGTCCGCGGGGCGGATGGGGCGCAACCATTCCGTTCGGGCCCGTGTTTCACTCGGCAGATACCCGCTGGAGCAACTTCCGCCGTGGATGACGCGACGCTCGCCGGCCTGCTTGCCACCGACCTGGACGGGAGCTTCGAGACGCTGGTCAGGACCTACCAAGATCGGATCTACGCGTTCGGGCTGCGCCTGACCGGCAGCCCGCGCGATGCGGAGGAGATTGCCCAGGACGCCTTCGTCCGCGCCTATCGCGCCCTCTCGCGCTATCCCGGCGAACGAATCGCCACGCTGCGCGTGCGGGCGTGGCTGTTCCAGATCGCCCTGAACGTCGCGCGGAACCGAGGTCGCGGGGGCAGGCTCCGCGAGACCCCGTTGGCCCCGACGACGGACGAGGCGCCGGCGATCGAGCCGGTCGACGACCCACGCCACGGCCCCGAGGCGACCGTTGAGCGCGACGAGGCGCGCGACGAGCTAGCCCACCTGGTCGCCGCGTTGCCGGAGCGGTACCGACTGGCCGTCGTCCTGCGCCACGTCGAGGGGCTGCGCTACCACGAGATCGCCGCCGTGCTCGGCCAGCCGGTCGGCACGGCGAAGTCGAACGTCCACCGCGGGGTGGCGCTGCTGCGGCGGGCGCTCGCCGCGCCGGCGCCGGCCGCCGCCAAACTATCCGGGGGAGTGCGATGAACGAACTGTCCGTCCCGACCAATCACCCGCTCGGCGCCGCCCGCGAGCTGCGCGGCCGCCTCCGTGGTCTCGGCGACGTCCGCGCGCCCGAGACGCTCCTGCCCGCCGTGCTGCGCGGCATCGGGCTCGGGGACCGGTACATCGAGCTCGACACGGCGATCGGATTGGTCTTCGTCGCTTACAACGACGACGGCGTCTCGGCCGTCGCGCCGATGCCGGGCGCGGCGGAGTTCGAGGCCCGGTTCCGGGCGCGCTTCGGTCGGCCGGTGCGCCGGGCAGACGTCCCGCCGTCCGACCTGGTCGACGCGCTCGCGAGGCACCTGCGGGGCGAGCCGGCGCCGCTGCGCTTCGATCTGCGGAGCGTCTCCGAGTTCGAGCGGGCGGTGTTGACCAAGGCGCTCGAGATCCCGCGCGGCGAGGTCCGCACGTACGGCTGGATCGCGCGCGAGATCGGCCGGCCGCGGGCGGTGCGCGCGGTGGGCATGGCGCTCGGGCGGAACCCGATCCCGCTCCTGATCCCCTGCCATCGCGTCGTCTACGCCGACTACTCGATCGGCAACTACGCCTTCGGGACGCCGATGAAGCAGGCGCTGCTGGCGGCGGAGGGCGTCGGCGAAGGGACGATCTCGCTGCGCGCCCGGGCGACGTGACGAGCCGGGGTTGGAGCCGAGGCCAAGAGTGGAGAGGCGAGCCCCAAGTCGAGGGGACACGGTCGTGGCGCCGAGCGTCACCGTGGTCGCATCCTGGGCAGGTCTGCGACTTGCTCAGGATGCCACGCTCGTCTGATGCAGCGCCATTCATCCTCCGTGGTGCGCCGATCGGCACGTAGCGTCCCCTGTGCGACTCGCCAATGGCCGCGCATCCTACGAGCCGGCGGGGCGCGTACAATGGCCGGGCATCCGCCGAGTGCATTGGGGCACGGTGGAGACACCGACGGGGTGACGACCGGCAGGGACGGAAGGGGGATCCGATGGAGTACCGATCGCTCGGGCACACCGGGCTGCGCGTCTCGGTCTTAGGGTTCGGCTGCGGCGCGATTGGCGGGCTGCTCGTGCGCGGCGAGGGCGACGAGCAGCGGCGCGCGGTGGCGCGCGCGCTCGAGGCCAGCATCAACTACTTCGACACGGCGGTCGCCTACGGCGACGGCAAGTCCGAGGAGGTCCTCGGCGGCATCCTGCGCGAGCTGCGGGCCGAGCCGTACGTCGGGACGAAGTTTCGGGTCGAGCTCAGCGGCGGCGCCGACATCCCCGAGCAGATCCGTCGATCACTGGAGGGCAGCCTGCGTCGCCTCGGCATGGAGCGGGTGGACCTGTTCCAGCTCCACAATCGGATCGGCAGCGACCCGTCCGGGGAGCGGGAGGCCCTACCGGTCGATGTCGTGCTCGGCCCGGTCGCCGAGGGGCTGGCGGCTGTCCGCGAGGCCGGCCTGACTCGCTTCATCGGGATCACCGGTATGGGCGACACGGCCGCGCTGCACCAGGTTATCGACTCCGGCGTTTACGACACGGCCCAGTGTTACGTAAATGCCCTGAACCCCTCCGCCGGCTGGCTGGTCGAGCGAGACGGTGCCCAGAACTTCGATGGGCTCGTCGGAAAGGCTGCCGCGGCGAACGTCGGCGTCATCGCAATCCGCGTCCTGGCGGCCGGGGCCCTGGCCTTACAGGAGCAGCGCCACCCGAACGCCGGCGACCCCGGCAGTCCGCTCGTCCGCGGCTCGGGCTACGCCGAAGACCTGCAGCGGGCGCGCGACCTCGACGCGCTCGCGCGGGAGCTGGGCATGGAGGGCGCGGCCGAGCTGAGCTACCGGCTGGTCCTGAGCCACCCCGGCGTCTCGACGGCGCTCGTCGGCGCCTCGGACGTGAGCCAGCTCGAGGACGCGCTGCGGCGCGTCGAGCGGGGACCGCTGGAGCCGGCCACCCTGGAGCGGGTCGTCGCGCTGGCGGCTGGCTGACGGTCGGAGCGGCCAAGCCCCGTCATCGTCTCGCGATCGGTGACCTGCACGTCATTCGAGCTCCGGCAGCTCGACCGGCTCGCCGCGCGGCGTGCAGATGCCGCAGTGCAGCGCGTCCTCGACGACGATCGCCTTCGTGACCTGTTTGGTCCGCGAGCTGTAGAGACTGACGATGAACGGCCGCGGCCGGGCGTGGTCCCGACAGGCGCCGCGCCCGCAGAAGCGGCAGGCACCCAGGGCGGTCTTCTCGCAAGTCCAGCAGTCCACGCTCAGCGGTCCTCGCCCGCGTCAAGTCGCGCGCCGTCCGCACCGACCAATCGGTCAGGAGGTGCCGGCGCTCGCCGGCGGGCCCGGCGTCGGGGCGCCGAGCGGCCGGCCGCCCGGCGTGCGAAGACGGGCAGTGCGTCGGATGATATCCCCCGTCGGCAGGCGGCCGAGCAGCGAGCGGAACTGGGTGCGGTCGAGCGTGTAGGCCTCGACCGGCGTCAGGGCCCGGACCGTCGCCCCGCGCGGCACATCGTCGAGCAGCGCCAGCTCGCCGAAGAAGTCGCCGGCCGCCAGCGCCGCCAGCACCGTCGCCACGCCGCCCTCCTCGCGCACGACCCCGACGCGCCCGTCGACGAGCAAGAAGAAGCGGTCGCCCGGCTCGCCCTGGCGGACGATCACGTCGCCCGCCGAGTACCGCGTGACCAGCATACTGACGGCCAGCCGATCCAGCTCGGCCGGCCCGAGCCCGGCGAACACCGGATGCCGGGCGAGCCGGTCGCGCTCGGCCATGCTCCGTCGGATCGCGTCCGCGATCTCGACCCGGTCCTCGAGCCAACGGCGGAAATGGCCGCCGTCGAGGCTCAGCAGGCGGACGGGCGTCTCGGCCGTCACGGTCGCGGTGCGCGCGACGTGCGCGACCAGCGCCGCCTCGCCGAAGTGGTCGCCGGGGCTAAGTCGGGCGAGCGGGACGACCTGCTCGTCCGAGGTGAGCTTGGTGACCGCGACGGTGCCCGCCTGCAGCAGGTAGAAGCGATCGCCGGGCGCACCCTGGCGCACGATCACCTGGCCCGGCCCGGCCTCCTCCCGACGCAGGTGCGCCGCGATGGCGACCAGCTCGCCTCGCGGGACGTCGCGCAGGAATGGCAGCGCGGCCAGGGCGGCCACGACTTCGGGGGGGACCCGCCCACGGAAGCGTCGCCAGCGATCGAGTCCCAGCCGCGCGCCGCCGATAACCGGCCCGATCAGCGTGGGGACGAGCGTCAGCGCGGCCGGGCCGAGGAACATGGCGGTCATGCTGACGGCCATCGCCTGGGAGACCCAATCGCCACGGGCCCACAGCTCGCTGAGGCTATCGGCGTAGCGCAGGTCGCGCGCCTCGAGGATCAGCAGCGGGATGAGCGCGATCAACAGCCCGTAGGCGAGGCCGAACGCCGTGAAGACCAGCTCGTCTCGAGCGAAGCGCGCCCGCGCCCGCAGCTTACCGAGGAGATCGCCGCGCACGAACGCCAGCGCGTTGGCCCGCAACGCCGGCATCTCGAAGTAGTCGACCAGGATGAAGTAGCCGTCGAGGTCGAGGATCGGCAGCAGGTTGAAGATGGCGTTCGCGATCCAGATCGACGCGCCCTTGAACAGGAAGGCGCCCATCTCGGTCCCGTCGAGCGGCGCCGCTAGCAGGGCCAGCACGCTCCCGAGGACGAGCATCGCGAACGGCCCGGACAGCGACACCGACATCCGCTCGCGCCGGCCGGCCATCCAGATGTCCGAGGACTCGACGTATGCGACCGGCAGGGAGTACAGGAGCAGCACGCCGGCCCCATTGACGCGGCGACCGTGGCGCTTCACCGTCAACCCCTGCGCGATCTCGTGGAGGGCGACGCCGACGATGTCCAGGACACCGAGGGTAAGCAGCCCGAGCGTGTAGGAGCCATTCGTCTTGAACAGCGCGTGCTCAGCGCCCAGGAGCTGGCGCCACCAGACCACCAGGCCGACGACGATCAGGATACTCCAGAGAATCTTGGCCGGCCGGGCGTACAGCAGCCGGCCGACGGTCCGGTACGCCGCGCCGAACAGGGCGTCCGCCTGGCGAAACGTCGCGACCTCCAGGCACAGTGCCCTGCCTATCAGCCGGCTCGCCCGGGTCGTCCACGCGCGGTCGGATCGGTGGCGGTCGGCGGCGGCCAGGGCGTCGACGGGGATCGGGCCGAGGAATCCGCCGGCCCGCAACTCCCCGACCAGGCGCGCCAGGCGGTCCGCGACGAACCCCCCACGCTCCTGGAAGTACGCGACGGCGATCTCGCGGACCGTCTTGTGGCCGTCCATCCTCAGCCAGAGCTGGTAGTCCGCCGCGTCGAGGCGGAGGTAGCGCGGCGCCGGGCTGCGCAGGACGTAGTAGACCTGGCCGTTACGGCTCGTGAGCCGGGCGACTTCGACGCCGGGCGTCGGCGTCGGCACCCACGCCCCGAGGTCGAGGCGGTCGGCCAGCGCCTGCCAGATGTCGATCGGTTGCGACTCGACCGCAGACTGCGCGGCGCGACGCGGACGGTCGATCAACCGGGCTGCGAG
>JALYGH010000363.1 GCA_030777205.1 Chloroflexota bacterium | reverse complement strand
CCTAATGAACGGGGCGATGCTCCGTGCGGCGGGTTACGAGCTGCGCGAGGTGTTCGGCCGCGATTTCCTCACCACGTTCGTACCGGAGCAGGAACGGACCCGCCTGGTGGCGCTCTTCGAGGAGCTGCGAGCGTCCCCGCCGCCGCTCGCCGTCGAAAGCCCCATCCTCACCAGCGACGGCCAGGCGCTCACGGTCGAGTGGCGCGGTCGGGCGCAGTTCGATGCCGATGGCGAACTCGAGTCGTTCGCCGCCGTCGGCATCGACCGAACCGAGGAGCGCCGGGCCCAGGCGCAGCTCGCCGAGCGCGAGCAGCAGTACCGGGAGATCTTCGAGGCCACCGGCGACGGCCTGATCGTCAACGACCTCGAGACCGGCCGGGTGGTCGCCGCCAACCCGGCCGCCTGCGAGATGCACGGCTACACCTGCGACGAGCTGGTCGGCCTGACGCCGATGGCGTACACCCACCCGGAGGACCGGAGGATCATCGGCGAGTACCTGGACGCCGTCCGGCGCGGCGAGCGATTCCGCGGTCAGGCCCGGCACCTGCGCAAGGACGGCACGACCCTCGAAGTGGCCCTCCACGGATCGCGGTTCGTGTACCACGGCCGCCCGCACGGGCTGAGCGTCATCCGTGACGTGACCCCCCAGGCCCAAGCGCGTCAGCTCCTCGAGCAGCACGTCGCCGAACGGACCCGCGAGCTTACCACGCTGCTCGTGATCTCGCACAACGTCGCTTCGACGCTCGAGCTGCGCCCGCTCCTGCGACTGATCCTCGACCAGGTCCGCGACGTCATCCCGTACACCGGGGCGTCGATCCTGCTGCTCGAAGACAAGTGGATGACGTTGCTGGATGGCGTCAGCACCGTGGCCGACGCGGAGGTCTTGCGTGGGCTCCGCTTCCCGGTCGCCTCGGCGCCGGCGATCTGGGACCAGCTCCTCGCTCGCGAACCGATCATCGTCGACGACGTTCGCGGCGACAGCGTGCTGGCGCGCTCGTACCGCGCCGCGGTCGGGGAGCACCTGTACCGCCCCCCATTGAGCGTGATCCGCGCCTGGCTCGCCGTCCCCCTCGCGCTGAAGGACCGCCTGATCGGGATGATGACGGTGTCCCACAGGGAGCCGGGCTACTTCGAGACCCGCCACGCCCGGCTGATCAAGGCCGTCGCCAGCCAGGCGGCCGTTGCGATCGAGAACGCGCGCCTCTACGAGCAGGCCCGGGCGTTCGCCGCCCTCCAGGAGCGCCAGCGGCTGGCCCGCGAGCTGCACGATTCGGTGTCCCAGGCGCTGTACGGGATCGCGCTCGGCGCGCGGACGGCGCGGACCTTGCTCGACCGTGACCCCGACCGAGCCGGCGAGCCGCTCGACTACGTGCTCTCGCTGGCCGAGGCCGGACTGGCCGAGATGCGGGCGTTGATCCTGGAGCTGCGGCCGGAGTCGCTGGCGTCCGAGGGACTCGTCGGCGCGCTCGCCCGCCAGGCAGCGGCCCTCCGCGCCCGGCACAAGCTGGAGGTCGAGGAGCAGATCGGGGTGGAGCCGGAGGTGCCGCTGCCGACCAAGGAGGCGCTGTACCGCGTCGCCCAGGAAGCGCTCAACAACGTGGTCAAGCACGCTCGGGCTTCCCGCGCCTGCCTGGCGCTCTCGACCGAGGGTGACGTCGTCGTGCTGCGGGTAAGCGACGATGGGAAGGGCTTCGACCCGGGCGGGAGTTTCCCCGGCCACCTCGGACTCCAGTCAATGCGCGAGCGCATCGCCCAGCTCGGCGGCCATCTCACGATCGAGAGCGTGGCGGGCGAAGGGACGACGGTGCGGGCGGTCGTTCCGGCGACGGGCACGCCGGAGTAGCCCCGGGCACCGGCGACCTGCGGCGCCATCAGGTAGAATTGTCTCGATACGCGCAGGCGCCATCGTCCCAAGCGGGGGGCGACGCTCGCCCTGTTCGGGGGAACACCATGGCGCAGTCGGCCGGATCTGACGCGCCAAAGCCACGGACGCATTCCGGGCTCGGCAAGGCCTTCATCCTGTTCTCGCGGGCGCTCTTGCTCCACTGTCCGGCCTGCGGCAGCGGCGGGCTGTTCGCGTCGTGGTTCAAGCTCAAGGAGCGCTGCCCCGGCTGCGGCCTCCGCTTCGGGCGCGATCACGGCTACGAGCTCGGCTCGATGGCGCTGAACCTGATCCTCGCCGAAGGGATCTGGGTCATCGCCTTCGTGTCGATCCTGGTCGCCACCTGGCCGAACCCGCCGTGGACCTTCCTACAGTGGGGATCGGTGGTGCTGATGATCGGACTGCCGCTGCTGCTGTTCCCGTTCACCCGGACGATCGCGCTGGCGCTCGACGTCTTGATCCGGCCGATCGACCGCACCGAGCTGCGGCGCCGGCCCGACGAGCCTCAGTAGTCCGGCACGAGTCCGAAGGTCGGCGCCCCGCTGTCGTCCGTCGCCCCGTACACGTAGTAGGGCCCGGCGTGTCGGCCGCGGGTGCAGCGTCAGACGAGGCGGCGGCTGCTCGCCGCCTCGCGGATCGCGTCCAGCAGGGCGTCGGCGGTCTCATGC
>JALYGH010000362.1 GCA_030777205.1 Chloroflexota bacterium | reverse complement strand
TCGGGCCACAGGACTTCACGGTCGGCTTCGCCGGCCCGCGGGCCCTGGGCGAGGCGCGGCTGATCCAGGTGATGCCGACCAGCGACCAGATCGCCCGCAACCGGCCGGTCGACGTCGGCCTGATCGGCGACGCGGCGACGGTGCTCGGCCAGCTCGTCGGGGCGGCGCGCGGGCGGTCCTGGCAGGCCTCCGGCTGGCGCGACGAGATCGAGGCGGCGCACCGCGCGAACCTCGCCGCGATGGCCCCCCACGAGACGACCGACGACGTGCCGATCCACCCGCTGCGCGCCGCGACCGCCGTCCGCGACCTGCTCCAGTCGGGCGACTGCGTCGCGCTCGACGGCGGCGAGTTTGGGCAGTGGGCGCGCTGGGCGATCGGGACCGGGCCGTACGAGCGGGTCGGGAACGGCAAGCTGGGCGGGATCGGCGGCGGCATCCCGTTCGCGATCGGGGCGAAGCTGGCGAAGCCGGCGGCGCGCTCGGTCGCCTTCGTCGGCGACGGCACGTTCGGCTTCCACGGCCTGGAGCTCGACACGGCCGTCCGCTTCGGCGTGCCGATCATCACCGTCGTCGGGAACGATGCCGGTTGGGCGGCCGAGCGTCACCGCCAGCGCGAGGTGTACGGCCCGGACCGAGTGATTGCCGCCGACCTGCTCCCGACTCGCTACGACCAGGTCTGCGTCGCACTCGGCGGGTACGGTGAGCTCGTCGAGCACCCGGCGGAGCTGCGGCCGGCCCTCGAGCGGGCGTTCGCGAGCGGCAAGCCGGCCGTCGTCAACGTGATGATCGCGAGCATCGCGAGTCCGTCGGCGGCGGCGCACTGACCGGGTCACCGCCCCGCGGCTTGCGGGCGACGACCCAGACGAACGTCACCCGGCGGCCGTCCTCGTCGATCGTCTCCTCGGTCACGCGGTCGATCGCCAGCCCACTCGTGAGGATGAGGGTCTCGGAGGCGGCGCGGTCGTGGCCACTGAAGAACATCGGGACGCTGAGCCAATCGGCCTCGACGCTGCCCGGATTGCTGCCGGTCGGGAGGGAGGCGACGAATCGGCCGCCGGGGCGCAGCCACCGAGCGATCGAGTGGAACAGCGGCCCTAGCTCGTCGCGCGGCACGTGATTCAGCGCGTAGAACGCCGCGACCGCGTCGAAGCTGTCCGCGGCGAGCGACAGGCGCGTCATGTCGCGATGGAGGAACGTGGCGTTCGGAACGTTCCGGCGTGCCAGCTCGATCTGGCGGCGCGAGATGTCGACGCCCGTGACGCGGAATCGGCGCGCCAGGCCCGCGGCCACCGGCACGCCGGCCCCGCAGCCCAGCTCCAGGACTGCCGCGCCATCCGACAGGCCATCCGCGAGAATTGTCGCGTAGCGTTCGCGTACGTCGCCGCCGACGCGGGCGGCCCAGATGAGGAACCGTTCGGCGACCCGGTCGTATCCCTCGGCGACCACGCGCTTGGGGTCCATACCCGTCCTCCGCGAGCATCATCTCACAGTGGCCGCCCGGCCCGATGACAGCCGGCTCCCGACCGGGCTGCCACGTCCCGGCGAGCGCCACCTGCTACCCTGCCCGGATGCGGCGCGGAAAGGGAGATACGATGCGCGAGGTGGACGAGCTGAAGCGGGCGGCCATCGCCGAGGTGGACCGGCTCGCCGACCGGTTGTGGGAGGCCGCCGCGTGGATCGGGCAGAATCCGGAGATCGCGCATCAGGAGCACCAGGCGGTCGCCAGACTGGCCGATCTGCTCGACATAGTCGGCGTGGACGTCGAAACGAACGCCTTCGGTCTGAGGACGGCGTTCGCGGCGCGCGTCGGCCCAAACCGTCGCCCACGGGTCGCGATCCTGGCCGCGTATGACGCCCTGCCGAGCGTTGGCCACGGCAACGGCCTCAACTTGATCGGCCCGGCCGCCGTCGGAGCGGCGCTCGCGCTGACATCGCCGATCGAGTCCCTGCCCGGCAGCGTCGTCGTCCTCGGCGCCCCGGAGGAGGAGCTGACCGTCGACGACGGCGGCCTGGCGCACTTGGACCGGGCCGGTGCCCTCGGCGCGGTCGACGCCTGCCTCACGTTCCACCCGAGTCAACACACGTTCGTCGACCCCGGCGCCGCGCCGAATAGCGCCATCGCACGAGCGTTCCGCCGCAATCTGGAGGCGATCGGCCTCGACGTGCTGGACTCCCGGCCGGAGCCGGGCCTCGGCTCGATCGACTTCGGCATCGTCTCACGACGCGTGCCGTCGGCCGCGGCCGCCATCTCGATCGCCGAGCCGGACGTGCCGTACCCCTCGGCCGCCTTCGCCGAGGCCGCGCTCTCCGAGAAGGCACACGGCGCGCTCCTCGCCGCCGCCAAGGGCCTCGCCATGACCGCCATCGACCTGCTCGCCGACCCGTCGCTGCTGTCCAAAGCTCAGGCCGAGTTCGACGTCGGTCCGGGCCGCCCTATCGGGTCGTAATGGTTCGCGTCGCGTGCCGCGTCGTCGGTACGCGACGCCATCGTGGTACGATGGAACGCATGAAGGCGACTGTCGACGAGGCCGGGCGGATTGTCTTGCCGCCCGATGTCCGTGACCAGCTTCAACTGCGGCCCGGGGCGCTGCTCGAGGTGCGGATCCGAGATGGCACGATCGAACTTGAGCCCGAGTCCGTGCCGCATAAACTCGTGAAAAAAGGGCGCTTCACGGTCCTGGTGCCGACCAGGCCGGTCCCGCCGCTCCCAGCAAACATCGTCGAGACGCTACTCGATGAGATGAGGCGGGAGCGGGAAGGGCTGGACTGAGCGACGGTGCCGTCGTTCGTGCCCGACACGACGTGCATCGTGGCGGCGCTCTTGGAGGAGCACCCTCACCACGAGCGCGCTCTCGCCGCCTTGGATGATCTCCTCGACCGAGGCTATGGCATGCTCCCCGTGGGGCACGTGCTGTTCGAGGCGTACTCGTCGTTGACCAGGATGCCTCCCCCGCTGAGAATCGAGCCCGCCGCGGCCGTGAAGGCAATCACGGCTGCGTTCATCGACCTCGGCACGGTGATAACCCTTGGACCGGATGAATACGTCGGGGCGCTCAATGGATTCGTCGACAACGAAGTTCTTGGCGGCCAGGTGTACGACGCGGCGATCGTCGCCTGCGCTCGTGCGCGCGGCGCGGAGATCCTCCTGACCTTCAACGAGCGGCACTTCCGCCGCTTCGGGGGCGACGGGCTGACGATCGTCGTCCCGTGAGGCGGGCGGGGCCTACTCGATGCCGAGGTAGGCCTTCTGGACGGACTCGTTCTCGCGCAGGCGCTCGGCGGTATCTTCGAGGACGATGGTGCCTGTCTCGAGGACGTAGCCGCGGTGGGCGACCTGGAGCGCCATCAGGGCGTTCTGCTCGACGAGCAGGACCGTCACGCCCTGGCGGTTGATCTCCTGGATCGTCTGGAAGATCGTCTCGACGAGGATCGGGGCGAGGCCCATCGACGGCTCGTCGAGCAGCAGGATCTTCGGGCGGGCCATCAGCGCCCGGCCGATCGCCAGCATCTGCTGCTCGCCGCCCGAGAGGGTGCCGCCCTTCTGACGGGCGCGCTCCCGAAGGCGCGGGAACAGCTCGAAGACGCGGTCGCGGTCGGCCTCGACCTGCCCCCGATCGCGGCGGGCGAAGGCGCCCATCTCGAGGTTTTCGAGGACGGTCATCCGCGAGAAGATCCGCCGGCCCTCCGGTACCTGGACGACGCCCTGCTCGACGATCGCGTGTGGCGGGATGCCGTTCATCCGCCGGCCGTCGAGGACCACCTGGCCCTCGCGCGGCTGCAGGAGGCCGGAGATGGTGCGGAGCGTGGTGCTCTTTCCGGCCCCGTTGGCGCCGATCAGGGTCACGATCTCGCCGTCGCGGACCGCGAGCGAGACCCCCTGGAGGGCGTGGATGTTGCCGTAGAAGGTGTGGATGTTCTGGACGTCGAGCGTGGCCATTGGGGTGGATCGTCCTCGGGCGCGGTCGTCCTCAAGTCGGCCTGTCGGCGGCCCGGATCAGGCGGTCCGGCCGTCGGGCGCGGCGGTCGCGGCGCGGCCGAGGTACGCTTCGATCACGGCGGGGTCGCGCTGGACCTCCGCTGGCGCGCCCTCGGCGATCTTGATGCCGTGATCGAGCACCGTCACGCGGTCGGAGATGCCCATCACCACGCCCATGTGGTGCTCGATCAGGAAGATGGTCAGCCCGAGCTCGGCCCGCAGCCGCTGGATCAGGTCGGTGAGCTGGTTGCGCTCCTGTGGGTTCATGCCCGCCGACGGCTCGTCGAGCAGCAGGAGGGTCGGCTGGGTCGCCAGGGCGCGGGCGATCTCGAGCCGGCGCTGGTCGCCGTAAGGCAGGTTGCGCGCCCAGACCTCGTCGCGCCCGGCCAGGCCGGTGAATGCCAGCAGCTCGCGAGCGCGCTCGCGGGCCTCGCGCTCCTCGCGGACGACCGACGGCAGCCGCAGCACCGCACCGAGTGGCGACGCCTTCAGTCGCGAATGCATCCCGACCAGCACGTTGTCGAGCGCGCTCATGTTGCCGAACAGGCGGATGTTCTGGAACGTGCGCGCGATCCCGAGGCTGGTGATCTGGTCCGGGCGCACGTCGTTCAGGCGCCGACCACGGAAGAGGATCTCGCCGGAGCTCGGGCGGTAGAGGCCGGCGATCATGTTGAAGAACGTCGTCTTGCCGGCGCCGTTCGGGCCGATCAGGCTGACGATCGAGCGCTCCTCGATCGTGAAGTCGACCTCGCTGACGGCGACCAGCCCGCCGAACCGGCGGGTGACCTTGCGCGCTTCGAGCAGGACGGGGCCGCTGGCCGCCGGGCCCCGAGATGCCGCCCGCTGATCCACGCCTTCGCGCTCCATGCTCCCGACCTACTCCGTGATGACAGGCTCGGGTCCGGCGGCCAGCGTGCCGCGCCGCGCATGGGTCAGCTCGGCCTTGCGCTGGGCGCTCGGGAAGATGCCCTCGGGACGGATCAGCATCATCAGCACGAGCGCCAGGCCGAAGACCATCAACTTCGAGTTGGCGACGTCGATCTGGGCAAGCCACGGCTGCCCGAGCGCCTCGCTCAGCCCGCGCAGCCAGTGAGCCGCGCTGTCGACCAGGATGAAGTTGAACCAGCCCAGGACGATCGCCCCGAACATCACGCCCCAGATGTTGCCGATGCCGCCGAGGATGACCATCGCGAGCAGGATGATCGAGATGCTGAAGTCGAACTGGAACGGGTCGATGAACTGGAGCATCGAGGCGTAGAGGGCGCCGCCGAAGCCCGAGAACGAGGCGCCGAGCGCGAACGCCAGCAGCTTGGTCTGGACGAGGTTGATGCCCATGCTGGCGGCGGCGACCTCGTCCTCGCGCATGGCGACCCAGGCGCGCCCGAGCCGCGAGTCGCGCAGCCTGACCATGACGAAGATCGAGAAGGCGGTGACCGCGAGGATCAGGTAGTACCAGGGCACCTGGTCGGAGGCGAGGAGCTCGTGCTGGAAGAAGTGCGGGCGCCCGATCGGGTTCATGCCCTTGGCGCCGTTGGTGAGCCCTTCCAGGTTGAGGAAGGCGCGTGGGACGATCTCGCCGAAGGCAAGCGTCACGATCGCCAGATAGTCGCCGCGCAGGCGAAGGGTTGGCGCGCCGAGGATCACCCCGAAGATGGCCGCCACGACGAAGCTGACGACGAGCGCGACCCAGAAGTCGGCCTCGATGCCGCGCTGGACGAGCGGCGACTGCGGGGCGGTCAGGAAGGCGACGGTGTAGCCGCCGATCGCGAAGAAGGCCGCGTAGCCGAGGTCGAGCAGGCCCGCCATGCCGACCACGATGTTCAGCCCGAGGGCGAGCAGGGTGAAGATCAGGATCGGGTTCATGCTGCCCATGCGACCGATCCCGAGCGCGCGGTCGAGCAGGGGGTAGAGCATGATGAAGGCGACGAAGACGCCGAACAAGATCCGGTTGCGGGTCTGTTCGTCGAGGCTGTCCCACGGCAGGGCGAGGCGCTTGGGGCGCTCGGCGTATGCGGCCGGGGTCCCGCTCGGCGTGACCGAGCGGACGGTGGTCTGCGTCTGGTCGTGCATCGTCGTCGATCGCCCCCGCTACGCCCGATCCGACGACGCTTCGCCGAGCAGGCCGGTCGGCCTGAACACGAGCGTCAGGATGAGCATGGCGAACACGACCGCCTGGGTCCAGCGCGGGTCGAACTGGAAATCGCTGGCGGCGGCCACGACCCCAATCATGATGCCACCGAGGAACGCGCCGGTCACATTGCCGATCCCACCGAGGACGGCCGCCGTGAACGCCATCAGGCCGTAGCGGAAGCCCATCGAGAACTGGGCGCTATTGTTGTACTGACCGGCAATCAGCCCGGCCGCGCCCGCCAGTGCCCCGCCCAGGAGGAAGGTCAGGGCGATCGTCTGATTGATGTTGATGCCCATCATCGCCGCCGCCTCGCGATCCTGGGCCGTCGCGCGCATCGCCTTGCCCAGCCGAGTCCTGGCGATGAACAGGCTCAGCCCGACCATTAGCGGCATGGCGAGCAGCAT
>JALYGH010000361.1 GCA_030777205.1 Chloroflexota bacterium | reverse complement strand
CGCCGGACCCGGCCGCCGCGAGCGCGTCGGCAACCGCCCCATCCGCCCGCAGCCGGTCCCGCACCCGGCGGCGCAGCTCCCGCTCGACGAGCTCCAGCACCTCCGTCTCGACCCGTCGGCGCCGCCGCTCGGCCAGCTCGCCGCTGGTTTCCAGGAATGACCGATGTTGCGTCAGCGCTGCCCAGACCTCGCGCACGCCCCGGTCCTCGACCGCGACCGTCTCCAGCACCGGCACGGTCCACGGCCGCCGCGGCCCCAGGCTGAGCATCGCCCGCAGCTCGGTCACCGTCCGCTCGGCGCCGGCGCGGTCGGCCATGTTGACGACGAAGACGTCGCCGATCTCCATGATCCCGGCCTTGAGCGTCTGGACGGCGTCGCCGAGGCCCGGCACGGCGATCACGACGACGCTGTCCGCGACCTTGACCACGTCCAGCTCGCTCTGTCCCACCCCGACCGTCTCGAGGATGACCACGTCGAAGCCGTACGCGTCGAGCAGGCGCGCCACGTCGCGGCTGGCGGCGGCGAGCCCGCCCAGACTGTCCCGGGCCGCCATGCTGCGGACGAACACGCCCGGGTCGCCGCTATGGCCGACCATCCGGACGCGGTCGCCGAGGATCGCGCCGCCGCTGAAGGGGCTCGACGGGTCGACGGCCACAATCCCGACCGTCTTGCCGTCGGCGCGGGCGGCGGCGGTCAGGCGGTCGACGAGCGTGCTCTTGCCGCCGCCGGGCGGTCCGGTAACGCCGATGACCCAGCTTCGGAGCGGCCGGGTGCCGAGCTGCCGCATGACCGCGTCCGCGTCCGGGCCGCCCCGCTCGACGCGCGAGATGGCCCGCGCGAGGGCGCGCGGCGTGTCGAGCACCAGCGGCTCGATGGCGACCCGAGTCTCGTCACCCACGGGACCGTCAGGCACGCGACGGGATACCTGGCAAAGCGGTCCTGCCGTGGCACATTGACGGTGACGGTAATCCCGGCCTCTCCTTTGTCATCCCGAGCACAGCGAGGGATCTCACGCTACCCTGCTTCGGTGCGAGAGATTCCTCGTCGCTGGCGCTCCTCGGGATGACGGAGAAGGGGCCCTCAGGATGACAAGCCTGCGTCTTCATCTCGGGGCCGGCCTACGTCGTCCCGGCGTCGGAGCCGTCGCCGGTCGGCCGGGCACGCTCGGCCTGGGCCGCCTCGTACTCCTCGCGGCCGACGAACTCGCCGCCCTCGATCTCGCGCTCCAGCTCGCGGCGGCGGGGATCGAAGCGGACTGTGACCGGGATCGGGCGGAAGCACTTGCTGTCGATGATCGTCTTGTTGAGCGTGTAACCGGTCACTTTGTCGCCGCTCTCGTCGAACTCCTGGGCGGGCTCGTTCGCCAGGTTCACCCGCACCCGCACGACGTCGCCGCACCGAGAGCAGCGCACGTACAGGTACATGGCATCGCGGTCGCCGGCCTCGCCGCCGGCCCCGCCGCCGAAGCCGAGTGCCGACTTGATCGCGTCCAGGATGCCCACGTGCGAACCCTCGCTCCCCGCGCCGGCGCACGCCGTCGGTCCGCCGGGTGCGGACCCCATCGCGGCTCGGTACTGATGCTCATCCTGATGGTAGCCGCCCGGCTCACGTTCGGAGAAGGCGTGAGCTAGAATTCTGGCCGATTCCTGGTCCCGATCCGGACGGGCCGGCCACCGGGCAGGTTTCGACCGGCCGCGCCCGGTCGCAAGGTGCACCGTAGCCCAATCGACGCGGCTTTCCAAGACGACTTTCCTGGAGACGAGATGGACAGTACCGAGACGATCTACGAGCTACTCGGCGCGGGGGATGCCGCGGCGGTCGCCATCGCGGCCCCGGACCGTCAGCCGATGACGTTTGGCGCGCTCCGGCGCCAGGTCGTCGACACGGTCCGGGCGCTGAACCGTCTCGGGTTAGGCCGCAACGACCCCGTGGCGATCGTCCTGCCGAACGGTCCGGAGATGGCGACGGCGTTCCTGGGCGTCGCGTCCGGCTGCACGAGCGCGCCACTGAATCCGGCCTACCGCGCCGAGGAGTTCGAGTTCTACCTCTCCGACCTGGCGGCGAAGGCGCTGATCGTCGAGGCGGGCAGCGAGTCGCCGGCGATCGAGGTGGCCCGCGCGCTAGGCGTCGAGATCGTCACGCTCGTCCCCGATGCCGCCGGTCCGGCCGGCCGCTTCGCACTCCGCGGGCCGAATGGCGCGGACGTCGCGGCGGACGACGGCGACGATCCTCGCTTCGCCGAGCCCGACGACGTCGCACTGGTGCTCCACACGTCCGGGACGACCTCGCGGCCCAAGCAGGTGCCGCTGAGCCACCGCAACGTCGTCGCCTCGGCGCGGCACATCGGCCAGACCCTCAACCTCGGGCCGAGCGACCGCTGCCTCAACATCATGCCGCTCTTCCACATCCACGGGCTGATCGCGGCGACGCTCTCGTCGCTGGCGGCCGGCGGCTCGGTCTTCTGCACCCCGGGCTTCAACGCGCTGCGGTTCTTCGCCTGGCTCGACGAATCCCGCGCGACCTGGTACACGGCCGTCCCGACGATGCACCAGGCGATCCTCACTCGCGCCGACCGCAACCGCGACGTCATCGAGCGGAACCGGCTCCGCTTCATCCGCTCCTCGTCCGCCTCGCTGCCGCCCCAGGTCATGGCGCAGCTCGAGGCAACGTTCGGCGCCCCGGTCATCGAGTCGTACGGCATGACCGAGGCCGCCCACCAGATGGCATCCAACCCGCTCCCGCCCCGCGCCCGCAAGCCGGGCTCGGTCGGCGTGGCGGCCGGGCCGGAGGTCGGGATCATGGACGCGGCCGGCGAACTGCTCGCCGCCGGCGAGATCGGCGAGGTGGTCATCCGCGGGCGGAACGTGACCCGCGGCTACGCCAACAACGAGGCGGCCAACGCCGAGGCGTTCACCAATGGCTGGTTCCGGACCGGCGACCAGGGCCGGATGGACGACGAGGGGTACCTCTACATCACCGGGCGGATCAAGGAGATCATCAATCGCG
>JALYGH010000360.1 GCA_030777205.1 Chloroflexota bacterium | reverse complement strand
CAGGTCGGGCCCGAGCTCGGCCAGCACCACCTCCGCCACCCGCCGGCGCACGCCGGCGATCGTGCAGAGCAGCTCGACGGCCTCGGCGTACGGCGCCAGGCGGCGGGCGATCTCCTCGCTCAGCTCGTCGATGGCCCGCGTCAGGTGGTCGACCTGCGCCAGCAGCGTCCGGAGCAGGAAGCGGTGGTGGTCCTGCACGCGCCCGTCGAGCGCCTGGACCAGCGCATCGTGCTTCTTGCGCAGCGTCCCCCGCGCCAGGTCGGCCAGCACGGCGGGGTCGGTCTCGCCGGCGATGAGCGCCTCGAGCATGGCCCGCCCGGACGCGCCCAGGACGTCGCTCACCACCGACGCCAGCTTCACGTTCGCATCCTCGAGCACCTTCTGGATCCGATCGACCGCCCGCGTCCGCTCCTCGATCAGGCTGGTGCGATGGCGGGTCAGGTCGCGCAGGGCGCGGATCGGTGCCTCCGGGATGAACCCGCCGCGGATCAGCCCGTGCTGCATCAGGTCCAGCAGCCACTCGCTGTCGCGCGCGTCGGTCTTGCGCCCCGGCACGGCCTTGACGTGCGCGGCGTTGGCCAGCACGACCTCGACGTGCGGCTCGAGCAGGTTGAACACGGGTCGCCAGTACACCCCGGTCGACTCCAGCGCCGCGTGGGTCACGCCCTGCTCGACCAGCCACGCCCCCAGCCGCTCGAGGTCCGCGGTCATCGTCCCGTACGTCCGGGTCTGCTTGTGCCGCCGCCCCTGCTCGTCCACCCAGCCGACGGTGACGACGACGGTCCGCTTGTGCACGTCGATGCCGGCACACCGAGGATACAGCACATCCATGGCGACGCCTCCTGCCGGTCAGGCTGCCCGACAGGGGCGGGGCGCCCACTCACGCCCAACTTTTCTCGGCGTGCTCGGGTGGCACAGACCAGGATGCTGATCCGGGCGCCCGGGGCTCTATTTTTTCACGGGCCCACGGCACCGAAAGCGCCCAGCCTCGCACCCCTGCCGGTCCGTCCAGCGTACCCGAGCCCATCTTCATTTGCCAGGGTGGGCCGCCGGCCCGTGAGGTATTTTTTCCGGGCGTACTCCGGGTCCGGGCTGGTGATCCACCGCTTGGCTCGCCGCCAGCGGACGCCTAACCGCCGGAGCGTCGCCCGGATGGTTTCGCCGCTGACCCGCTCGGGGGTGAGCCCCTGCTCTACGCTGACCTCGGCCGCCAACTCCAAGGTCCAGACACTCGTCGGCTTGGCGAACGTGCGCGGGCTCCGGTGCGGCAGGGCCCGCAACCGCTCGGCCCGGGCCGCGTCGAAGGCCGGGCGGGTCGTGTGCGGCCGCGACGAGCCCCGGCGGAGCACCGCCAGCCCGTCGGCGTTGAACCCGTTGATGACGTTGCGGACGGTCTGGTCGTCGCAGCCCAGGGCCCGCGCGATCTGGGGCGCCCGTTCGCCCCGCGCGCTCGCCAGGATGACCTGGCAGCGCCGGAGGACAAAGGCATCGGCCGAGCGCAGGCCGCCCTCCAGGGCCTGCCGCTCGTCCGTCGAGGGCCGACGCACGAAGATCGGAGGTTGCATGCCACCAAGCATACCCCATGGCCTACGACCTACCCTGAGGCTGCACCGGTCTGTCATCCCGAGCGCGGCCCCGCATGTGTCTGGCGACGCACCACCGTGGATGAACCTGCGGCATGACGTCCTGGTCGTGATGCCGCACAAGCCTGTGTTCGGGACAGCGAGGGATCTCCGGTCATCCCGGCCCCGGATCTCCCTCGCCGCGCTCGGGATGACAACACTCGATCTTCGCCGTGGCGGTACATACACTTGGTCATTCCGGGCTCGCTCGCATGACGCCCGGCGGACGAATGGCACGGGAGGGGAGATCCGATGACTGACGCACCGGCCCGCACGGCTCGCCCGACCCAGGCACAGCTCCTGGAGTGGATGCAGACGCTCTCGAACTGGGGGCGCTGGGGCGAGGACGATCAGCGCGGGACGCTCAACCTGCTCTCGCCGGAGAAGACGCAGCGGGCGCTGTCGCTGGTCCGCGAGGGCGCGACGGTGAGCTGCGCCCGCCCGATCAGCTACCAGGCCGGTCCGGACTCGCAGAGGCCGCCGCAGCACTTCATGGTCGCGTCCGGCGACGGCTACCGCCCCGGCGAAGGCCCGGACAAGCAGGTGGCGATGGACTACTTCGGGCTGATCTTCCACGGCCACACGATCACCCACATCGACAGCCTAGCCCACTTCTTCTGGGAAGGGCGGATGTACAACGGCAAGCCGGCCTCGCTGGTGAGCGTGAACGGCGGCGCCGCGAGTCATCACGTCGACGTGGCGAACGGCGGGATCATCACTCGCGGCGTGCTGGTAGACGCGCCGCTGCTGCGGGGCGTCGAGCTGGTCGCGCGGGGCGACGGCGTCGGGCTGGCGGACATCGAGCGGGCCGAGCGCGAGTGCGGCGTCACGATCGAGGAGGGCGACGTCCTGCTGCTGCGGACCGGCCAACTCGGGCACCGCGAGCGGACCGGCCCGGTCGACGTGGCCGTGGCCGGCAGCGCCGGGCCGCTTCCGGAGCTGCTGCCGCTGCTCAAGGAGCGCGGGGTGGCGGTGCTCGGCTCGGACACCGGCAACGATGTCCAGCCGACGGGCTACGAGCGGTTCTCGAACCCGGTCCACCAGGTGGGGATCGTGGCGCTGGGCCTCTGGATCCTCGACAACGCCTGGCTGGACGACCTGGCGGCGGCGTGCCGGGAGCGGGGGCGCTGGGAGTTCCTGATCACCATCCTGCCGCTGCGCATCCCGAACGCGACCGGCTCGCCGGTCAACCCGGTGGCCGTGTTCTAATCGACTATGGGACTGATGGACGTCGGGAGGGGCGCATGATCGAGAAGGCGCTCGGGGTCGGGATCGTCGGGGCGGGGGCGTTCGGCGCGCAGCACGCGCGAGCCGTTGCCGAGCTGCCGGGCGTGCGGGTGGCGGCGGCCTCGGTGCGGACGCCGGCTCGGCTGGACGCCTTCGTGCGCGAGCACGGCGGCGCGCCCTATCCGGACTATCGCGACCTCCTGCGCGATCCGGCCGTCGACCTCGTCTGCATCACGCTGCCGAACCACCTGCACGCCGAGGCGACCATCGCGGCCGCCGAGCTGGGCAAGCCGATCCTCGTCGAGAAGCCGATGGCCTCGACCGTGGCCGAGTGCGACGCGATGGTCCGCGTCGTCCGGCAGACCGGCGTGCCGCTGATGGTCGCCCACCCGTACCGCTACATGGCCCCGTACCGCGAGGCCAAGCGCCTGATCGACGCGGGGGAGATCGGTCGGCCCCACTTTGGGACGGCGGCGATGGTCAAGGATTGGACCTTCGAGAAGCGCGAGCCCTGGCACCTGGCGCCCGGCGGCGGCATGTGGCTGACGAACGCCTGCCACCTGGTCGACCGCCTCGCCTGGCTGCTCGACGCCCTGCCGACCGACATACGCGCGTCGGTGGGTGCCCACTTCCACCAGCAGGAGGCCGACGACGCGGGCGTCGGGCTGGTCGGCTTCGATTCCGGTGCCACCGGCATCGTCCGCGCGATCGGGTACCGAGTCGGCGCCCCGGACAATGACACCGAGATCCAGGGCACGGATGGGGCCCCTCGGCGTCTCGCACACCGACGGGGTCTTCCTCGGGCGAAACGACCGCTGGGAGCAGGCGACCGGCCCGGACCCGGTCGGCCAGCTCGCCGCCGTGCGGGCCGAGTGGGAGGACTTCGTGCGCTACGTCCGCGAGGGCGGGCCGTCCCCGGTCTCGGTCGAGTACGGCCGGCACGTCGTGGCAACCGTCGAAGCGGGGCTGGAGTCGAGCGCGACGGGGCAGGTTGTGGCAGTCAATCGAGGCTGACGCGGGTCGGTCGACGGGCCGGCCTCGCGGGCGCCAGGACGCAGGCCCGCCAAGGGATTCAGCAGCGTGATGCGCCCGGGCCGAATCGGTCGGTCTGGCGGCGAGTCGGTGGACGATCAGGGAGGGGGAGGGAGTGGAACATGGACACTTCGGGCGGGCGCGACGCGGCGCCGGGGCGCGGGCTGCGGCTGGCCTTCGCCGGCGTGTCGCACTGGCACTTCCTGGTCGATGCCCGCTACCTCGAGCAGGCGCGGGCGTCCGGGGCGGAGATCGTCGGTCTCAGCGACGACGATCCCGAGCTGGCCCGCCGGCACGCGGACGAAATCGGCTGCGGCTGGGCCGCCGACCCGGTCGAGCTGGTCGAGCGGTTCAGGCCGGACCTGGTGGTCGCGCTGCCCCGCCCGGACCGCGCGCCGGAGCAGGTCGGGCGGCTACTCGAGACCGGCGTGCCGCTCCTGGCCGAGAAGCCGCTCGGCCTGCGGGCGGCCGACGTCTGGCCGCTGGCCGAGCAGGCCGAGCGGGCCGGGACCTGGGTCACCGTCGCCTTCCCCCAACGCTTTCGACCGATCTGGGCGCGGCTGGACCGGCTGCGCGCGGACGGCACGCTCGGGACGCTCGGGCACGTCGGGCTGCGCCAGCTCAACGGCCCGCCCTGGAGGTATCGCGACTATGGCGTCCCGTGGATGCTGGCCCCGGCCGTTGCCGGTGGCGGACCTCTGCGCAACATCGGCATCCACCTGACCGACATGCTGGGGCTGCTGCTCGGGGACCGCGAGCCGCGGGTGCTGGCGGCGACCGCGACCTGGGCGATGCACGGCGAGCCGATCGAGGACTTCGTCGCCGCCACGCTCCGCACGGCAGACGGCGTGGTGGCCACGCTGGAGGTCGGCTACACGTTCGCGCGGCCGAAGCCGGGCGACACGGACATCCACGTAGCCGGGACGGGCGCGTACCTGCTCCAGCGTCGCGACGAGCTGCTAATCTACCCGGTCGAGGGGGAGCCCGAGGTGGTCAGGGACGGGCCAGGGACGGACCTCTACCGTGCGCTATTCTTCGATGCGCTCCGCCGTCTGCGGGCCGGGGAGCCGCCGGTCGCCACCATCCGCGACTGCGCCCACGCCAACGCGCTGATCGACGCGATCTACGCGGCGGCGGGCGAGGAGCCGAGGACTCCGGAGCTAGAATCCAAGGAGCAAGGCGCGGGAAGGGAGTTGCGATGAACCAACAACCGGGAGCCGAGAATCAGGATGTTGAGACGACGCTCGACGGGCCGGCCGTCACCGACCAGGAGCTGGAGGCCCTGAGCGAGGGGGCGGACGCGGGGCGCGAGGAGTTGGAGGTCCGCGCGCAAGAGCCGGAACACAAGAGCTGAGGTCGGAGACTAGGCTCGACTTCGGCCCTTATGCGGCGACGCATCCAGGGTCGGCCGTGAGCCGCGAGGGATTGTAGGGGCAGCGTGGCGAGC
>JALYGH010000359.1 GCA_030777205.1 Chloroflexota bacterium | reverse complement strand
GTGAAGATCCGCGATGTGCGAACCGTCCTGCTGACGGCGCCGATTCCGGCGGAGCGCCAGTACACGAGCGACTTCGGCACCGTCCTGTCGGTGAGCGCGGCGATCGTCGTGATCGAGACCGACGAGGGCGTCACCGGGTATGGGGAGGCGAAGGGCACGCCGCAGGTGATGCGGGCGATCGTCGAGCACGAGCTGAAGCCACGGCTCATCGGCGAGGACCCCACCCGCGTCCAGTACCTCTGGGAGAAGCTGTACACCGGGTCGCGGCTCGGCCTGTCGCTGTACTACGGGCGTTCGATGCCGCTCTCGACCGCGACCGGCGAGCTGCTGTGCGCGATCAGCGGCGTCGACGTGGCGCTCTGGGACATCGCCGGCAAGGCGCTCAACGTCCCGATCCACCGCCTGCTCGGCGGGCCGGTCCGCGACCGCGTCCGCGCCTACGCCAGCGGCGGCCACGGCCGCGTCGGCGAGATCGGCGACCAGTTCCTGGGGTACGTCGAGCAGGGCTTCGGCGCCGCCAAGATGCGCGTCGGCGGCAAGGACCACCCGCGGATGGTGGCCGGCTCGGCCGCCCGGGTCAAGGAGGCGCGCGAGGCAGTCGGCCCGGACGTCCAGATCATGCTCGACGCGCACGGCAGCATGGGAGTCGCCGACGCGATCAAGCTGGCGAAGGCGGTCGAGGAGTACGACGTCACCTGGTTCGAGGAGCCGACCATCTTCCACAACTGGGAGGGTCTCGCCGAGATCCGCCGCGCCACCAGCGTGCCGGTCGCGACGGGCGAGAATCTCTACACCCGCAACGCCTTCCGCGACCTCGGCCTGGCCCGCGGCGCCGACGTCTGGCAGCCGGACGCGGCGATGGCCGGCGGCATCACCGAAATGCTGCGGATCGCCGCCCTGGCCGCGACCTTCGAGGTCCAGTTCGCGCCCCACAACTGGGGCAGCGCGCTGCTCCTCGCCGCCAGCCTCCAGCTCGCCGCCGCCCTGCCCAACTTCTACATCTTCGAGTTCGGCCAGGCCTACAGTCCCCTCCGCGACGAGCTGGTGGACAGGCCGGCGGCGATCGGGCAGGACGGCTGCGTCCCGATCCCGAGCGGCCCCGGGCTCGGTGTCGAGCTGGATCCGGACATGGAGCGGCACTTCCCCTACGATGCGAGCGTCCCCGGGCACCGCCCGCTCGTCGCGCAGGGACGGTAAGCCACGCCGGCCTGGGCGCGGAGGGCTCGACGAGAAGGCGCCGGTCGATCCGGCCTACTTCTCGACCGGGTAGCCCTTCGCGCGCCAGGCGGTCATCCCGCCCTCGAGGTTGAAGAGGCGCTCCTTGCCGAGCGAGGCCGCCAGCTCGGCCGCCACCGCGCTGCGCTGCCCAACCTCGCAGACGAAGATGACGTCATCCTCGGCTTCGACGACCGTGGCGGCCGAGCTGATGATCCGGCCAAGCGGCACGAGCTCGGAGTTCGGGATGTGATCGCGGGCGTACTCGCCGGGCTCGCGCACGTCGATGACCGTCACCGTGCCGGCGTCGATCAGCTCCTTCGCCTCCTCCGGCTGGATCCGCCGGAACGGCTCGCCGTACGTCTGATCCTGCTCACTCATCGTCGTCCCTCCCCGTTCGGTCGCGGAAACTGTACTTCTCGACTCGGATGAGTCGCAAATCTCGGCACGGTGCCTTGGGCCGAGCGGATGGCGGCAATCGTCGTGTCGAACGGCGGTCAGGCGCCGGCCGCGCGACGGCGATTCTCCGCCTTGAGCTGGCCGCAGGCCGCCGCGATGTCCCGCCCGCGGCTGGCGCGGATCGTCGCCGACAGGCCGGCCTGCGCGAGGTGGTCGCGGAAGGCGCGGGCCTGCGCCGGCGGCGTCGGGCGGTACTCCGCGTCGGTCGCGTTGTACGGGATCAGGTTCACGTGCGAGAGCCGCTTCGGTAGCAGCCGGACGAGCCCCTCCGCCTGCTCCGGGCCGTCGTTGACGCCGTGGAGCAAGATGTACTCGTAGCTCACGCGGCGGCCGGTCCGCTCGGCGTAGGCGGCGGCGGCCGGGATCAGCTCGGCCAGCGGGAAGCGACGATTGATCGGCATCAGCTCCGCGCGCAGCTCGTCGGTCGGCGCGTGGAGCGAGATCGCCAGCGTGATGTCGAGCCCCTCGCCGGCGAGCCGCGCGATCTGGGGCACGAGCCCGCTCGTCGAGACCGTGATCCGGCGCTGACTGAGGTTCATGCCCTCCGGGTGCGACAGCAGCCTGACGGCCGCGACGGTCGCCGCGTAGTTCGCCAGCGGCTCGCCCATGCCCATGAACACGACGTGGGTCGGCCGCTCGGCTTCGGCGCCGCGGCCGAAGCCGTACACCTGGTCGACGATCTCGCCGGGCGTCAGGTTGCGGGCCAGGCCCATCCGCCCGGTCGCGCAGAACGTGCAGGCCATGGCGCAGCCGGCCTGGGTCGACACGCACACCGACACCCGCCGCGCGCCCTCCGGCGAGGTCGCCGGGATGGCGACCGTCTCGATGTCCTGGCCATCGGCCAGCCGCACCAGCCGCTTGCGCGTGCCGTCTGCCGAGACGGCCTGGAGGACCAGCTCACCGGACAGCACGCGGTACCGCCCGGCCAGTTCGGCGCGCAGCGCGGCCGGCAGGTCGGTCGCCTCGTCCCAGCTCCCGACCAGGCGGTGATGGAGCGACCGAAACACCTGGCGCGCTCGGTACGCGGGCTGGCCAAGCTCGGCCATCGCGCGCGCCAGGCCCTCGTGGTCGAAATCCAGGGCGCACGGAAGTGCCGGCGCCGGGCCGGGGAGCGCGGGGGTGAAGATCGGGAGGGGCTGGACCATGCAAGAAGTATGCGCCTCGGTTCGAAGCGCCCGCCATGGCGCTACCGTTTCTCCCGTGGGGCCAGCTTCGGGGTGGTGAAGCGGGGCAGTTCGCCGCGAGTCGGCGTGTGGGGCGGGCGCTCCTGCAGGAGGCGCTCGGCCTCCCGGATGGCGCGGTCGAGCTGGGGGTCGGCACCGCGGGCGTAGTCCTGGGGGCGGTTGTCGACGACGATGTCCGGATCGGTGCCGTAGTTCTCGACGCGCCAGCCGACGTCGTCGAAGAAGAAGGCGAACTCCGGCTGGGTGGTGAGCGTGCCGTCGGCGAGGACGTGGCGCGGCCAGATGCCGATCACGCCGCCCCAGGTGCGCTTGCCGACCAGCGGCCCGAGCTTCAGCAGCTTGAAGACGTGGCTGAAGATGTCGCCGTCCGAGCCGGCGTTCTCGTTGGTCAGGCCGACGAGCGGGCCGCGCGGCGACGCCTCCGGGTAGGGCACGGGCTCGCCCCAGCGCGAGAAGTCGTAGCCCAGCCGGCGGCGGGCCAGCTTCTCGAGCAGGAGCTGGGAGACGTGGCCGCCGCCGTTGTAGCGGACGTCGACGATCAGCGCCGGGCGGTCAAACTCGACCAGGTAGGCGCGGTGGAACTCGGCGAAGCCGCGCGGGCCCATGTCCGGCACGTGGACGTAGCCGACCCGGCCGTCGGTGGCCCCGTGGACGATCCGGCGGTTCGCCTCGACCCAGTCGCGATAGCGGGCTTCGTGCTCGTCGGGCAGCGCCTTGACGGTGACGGTGCGCGGGGCTTCGTCGGCGCGGCGGATGGTCAGGGTGACCTCCTGCTCGGCCTGGTTGACGAGGTGCGCGCCCGGCACGGCGTCCGGGCCGACCGGCTGGCCGTTGACCGCGACGACCAGGTCCCCGACCTGAATTTCGACGCCGGGGCGGGTGAGCGGCGAGGTGGCCTTCGGGTCCCAGGGGTCGCCCTGGGCGATGCCCGAGACGCGGTAGCCGCCTGACGCCGGGTCGTACTCCCAGTCGACGGCGAGCTGCCCCTGGGTGTAGGCCGGGGCCGGGCGGTACTCGCCGCCGAGCTCATAGGCGTGGGAGGTACCGAGCTCGCCCTGGAGCTCCCAGAGCAGGTCGGACAGCTCCGGGCGGGTGCTGATCCGATCGACGAGCGGCAGGTAGCGGCGGTAGACGGCGTCCCAGTCGACGCCGCTCATGTCCGCGACCCAGAAGTGCTCGCGCTGGAGGCGCCAGGCCTCCCGGAACATCTGGCGCCACTCGGCGGCCGGGCGGACGGAGACCTTGACGCGGTTGAGGTCGACCCAGCCGGTGGCGCGGCCGGGCTGGTTCGGGTCCTCGCCTGGCTTGGGCTCTGGCGGCTTGTCGCCGGCCTTGAGGACGCGCAGGCGGTCGCCGGCCTGGTAGAGCAGGGTCGTCCAGTCGCGCCCGAGCCAGGCGTCGGTCAGGCCGTCGACGAGCCGCTCCTGCTTCTGGGCCTCGAAATCGTAGACGTCGAGGGCGCCCTTGGCCGGCGGGGTCGTGTCCGACCAGGACTGCCCGCGGCTGCCCTCGATCGGGTAGGACGTGAACAGCGCCTTGCCCTTGATCCCGAGGATCCTGCCGTAGCGGCCCTCCGGGACGGGGAACTGGACGACCCGCCGCTCGATCCCGTCGAGGTCGATCTCGATCGGGGCGGACGGCGGCGGCTCCGCCTCGGCCTCGGCCTTCTTGAGCGCCGCCACCTCCGGGCTCTCGGGCGGCGTCGGGCGGGGCAGGAATGGCGACGGCACGTCCTTGCGGAGGGTGATCGCGTAGGGCCGCGAGCCCATCGGGAAGCCGAGGTCGAAGTGGAGGCTGTCGTAGACCGGGTTGAAGTCGCGCTGGCCGACGAAATACAGGTACTCGCCGGCGGGGTCCCAGGCCGGTAGCAGGTCGCGGAGGACCGGCCGGGTCGCCGCGTGGGTCGCGCCGGTCTCGACCCGGCAGAGCTTGATCTGGACGGTCTGGGCGGTATCGGCGAAGTGGTAGGCGAGCCAGCGGCCGTCCGGGGACCAGGCCAGGCCATCGATGCGGCCGTGGTCGCTCCGATCGAGGACGCGCAGGGCGGGCGGCTCGGCGGCCAGGTCGACCAGGAGCAGCTCGTTGCGGTGGTTGCCGAGGGCGACGAGGTCGGCCTTCGGCGCGACCTCGAGGGCGATGACGCGGCCGGTGTCGAGGTCGTCGAGGCGACGGGGCGGCGCGCTACCGTCGCCCGACAGGACGGTCAGCACCTCGCGCTCGCCCTCGTCGCTGGCCGCCGCGACGAGGCGCTGCTTGTCGTCCAGCCGGGTCAGCAGGCGGTAGCGGACCCCGTCCGGCTCGCCGTGCTGGCCGACCGGGCCGTCCCAGGTGGCGAAGGTGAACGCCTTGCCGCGGCTGGTGATCGCCAGGCCGGTGCCGTCTGGGTCGAGCGTGGCGCTGTGGAGGAACTGGCCGGCCGGCACGAAGCGGCGGTTGCGCTGGGTCCAGGTGGTGGGCAGGCGCAGGTCGATCCGGCGCGGGTCGTGCCAGGCCGGGTCGAGCAGGTAGAGGTCGCCGCCGGCGTGGTAGACGAGGCGGCGCCCGTCCGCGCTGAGGTTGCGGGCGTAGAACTCCTCGTGGTCGGTGTGGCGGCGGAGGTCGGCGCCGGTCGGGGTGCAGGAGTAGACGTTGCCGACGCCCTCGTGGTCGGAGAGGAAGTAGATCCGCTCGCCGACCCAGCAGGGGCTGGCGAGGTTGCCGGCGAGCTGGATCAGCTCCGCGTACTCGCCGTCGCCGGTCCGGTCGACCCAGAGGGTGCCGGCCGTGCCGCCGCGGTAGCGCTTCCAGCGGGCCGGGTCGGCCGTATTGCGGCCGAGCACGACGCCGCCGTCCGGGCCGTGCGAGAACGTGGTGGCCGGGCCGAGCGGCAGGCGGCGGGGCAGCCCGCCGCCGTGGGGCACCTCGTAGAGCCAGCGGTCGGTGCGGAAGGGCCGCTCGGCGTCGCTGGCGTAGAGGATGCGCGCGCCGTCGGGCGACCAGCCGGCGGCGGTGCAGCGG
>JALYGH010000358.1 GCA_030777205.1 Chloroflexota bacterium | reverse complement strand
GCGGGATCCCGCCAGCCTACCCCAGCCCTCAGGTTTACGAAAGTAGGCCAGACCCGATCAGTCAAAATAGCTTGACATCGGGGACGGCGACCGGTACGCTGGCCCGTAGCGCGGCCGGCCTCGCGCCCGCCGTGATTCGTTCGCCCGCCCACTGTGCGCGAGGAAGCGCCGGCGCTTCCTCGCCCTTCGGTCTCCGCCGATCGAATCCGCCACGATTGCCCAAAGGGGGGCAGGCATGGCGACACTCGCCCGAGGTGTGGCAACTCCGCGGCCATCCGTGCAGCGGCTCACGTCGCCCCGCGTCGTCGGCTACCTGCTCATCCTGCCGGCCGTCATCTACGTCCTGGCGCTGATCGGCTTCCCGCTCGTCCTCGGCGTCTGGTACAGCCTGACCAACACGACCGTCGCCACGCCGGGCCGCTTCGTCGGCCTGCAGAACTTCATCGACGTCACCAAAGACCCGACGTTCTTCCTGGCGGTCCGCAACACCCTAATCATCGGCATCGTCGCGACCGCGGCCAAGATCACGCTCAGCGTCGCCCTGGCCTTCCTGATGCTCGGCGCCTTCCCGGGCCGCGGCATCCTGCGGACGCTCTTCGTGCTGCCGTGGACGATCCCGATCGCGCTGAGCACGATCGCCTACAAGTGGATGTTCCACTCCCAGTACAGCGTGATCAACTGGATGCTGATCAACGTCGGCATCCTCGATCAGGGCATCCAGTGGCTCGGGACGCCGATCCCGGCGATGGCCGCGGTGATCTTCGTCAGCACCTGGCGGGCGGTCCCGTTCGGCGCGATTACCGTCCTGGCCGGCCTGACCGCGATCCCGACCGAGGTCATTGAGGCGGCCCGCATCGACGGGGCCGGCTGGTGGGCGCGCTTCCGCCACGTGATCGTCCCGATCATCGCCCCGATCCTGTTCATCGCCCTGCTCTTCGACCTGATCTTCACCCTGACCGAGCTGACGGTCGTCTTCGTCCTGACCGGCGGCGGCCCGGTCGATCAGACCCAGGTGCTCGCAAACTACGCGCTCCAGGTCGGCGTCTCCGGCGGCCAGCTCGGCCAGGGTGCGGCGATCGCCCTCTACCTGCTGCCGGTCCTGCTGATCCTGACGGTGCTGTCGCTGCGCCACATCGGCAAGCGGGAGGGGCTATGAGCGCGAGCGGGGTGGCGATCAGATCCGGCGTGCAGTCGCGGCGGCTGCTCAGCCCGGCCCAGACCAGCACGCTCGTCCGGGCGCTGTGCATGGCGCTCTACGTGCTGGTGACCGTCTTCCCCTTCTATTGGATGTTCATCACCGCGTTCAAGACCAACAGCGACCTGTACAACCTCGCGAACAGCCCGCTCTGGTTCAACGAGCCGCCGACGCTCGAGCACGTCGAGTACCTGTTCTCGCAGACGCTGTTCGGCCGCTGGATGCTGAACTCAGCGATCATCGGCGTCTCGGTCGTGCTGATCACGCTCGTGATCGCCACGCCGGCCGGCTACGCGCTGGCCCGCCTCGACCTGCCCGGCGCCCAGCAGCTCGGTATCGCGATCTTCGCGACGTACCTGGTGCCGCCTTCGCTCCTGTTCATCCCGCTGACCCGCGTCGTCTTCGCCCTCGGACTGCAGAACACGATCTGGTCGCTCGTTATTGTCCTGCCGACGATCTCGATCCCGTTCGCCACCTGGCTGCTGATGGGCTTCTTCAAGAACGTCCCGCGCGAGATCGAGGAGGCCGCCCTGGTCGACGGGGCCACCCGCCCGCAGGCCGTGTTCCGGGTCATCCTGCCGATCAGCAAGGCGGGGCTGGCCGCGGCCGGCATGTTCGCGTTCGCGATCTCGCTGCAAGCGTTCCTGTATCCGCTGGTCTTCACGTCGAGCGCGGTCGTCAAGCCGGTCACGCTCGGCGTCGTGACCGACCTGATCCGCGGCGACATCTACTACTGGGGAGAGCTGATGGCCGGGGCGCTGATCGCCGGCCTGCCGGTCGCGATCCTGTTCAACCTTTTCCTCGACGACTTCGTCGAGGGCATCACCGGAGGCGCGTTGAAGTAGGGCGAGCCACCCCCGGGCCGGCCCCCATGTCGGGTAGGGCAGGGGTCAGGTGCCGGGCATTCCCACTGGAGGGTAGTCGCAATGGCGCGCGAGATCATCGAGCCATCGAGCGGTGCGATTCGGCCTGGATGCAGCCGACGTCGGTTCCTCGCCATCACCGTCGGGGGCGTCGCCGGGGCGACGATGGCGTCGTTGCTGAGCGCCTGCGGCCAGAGCGCCGCGCCGGCCGCGGCCCCGGCCAAGACCGAGGCGCAGCCTGCCGCGCCGGCCGCCGCTCCCGCCAAGCCGGCCGAAGCGGCCAAGCCGGGTGAGAAGCCGGCCGCGCAGGCCGGGCCGGGCGGCTTCACCGGTGGCGGCTCGCTCACGCTGCTGATGCGCTCGCACTTCGTCCCGGCTTACGACGCATGGCTCGACCAGTGGGCAGCCGACTGGGGCGCCAAGAATCGCGTCGAGATGCAAGTCGACCACATCCTGGCCGGCGAGCTGCCGGCGAAGTGGGCCGCCGAGGTCGCCACCGGCGACGGGCACGACATCTTCGGGTTCACGCAGGGCGGCGCGGTCAACGTCTACAACAAGCAGCTCGTCGATGTCAGCGATCTGGCCAAGCAGTTTGGCGAGGCCCACGGCGGCTGGGTCAACCCGCTCGCCGAGCAGATCGGGACGTTCGAGGGCACCTGGCGGGGAATCCCGGACTACTTCATCGAGTTCGGGGCCAACTACCGCAAGGACCTCTTCGACGCGAACAACCTCCAGCCGGTCGACACTTGGGACGACCTGCTGAAATCGGGCACGATCTTGAATCAGCAGGGCAACCCGATCGGGATCGCGATCAATCAGAAGAGCAACGACGCCAACAATTCGTGGAACGGACTGCTCTGGTCCTACGGCGCCTCCTACGTCGCCGCCGACGGCAAGACGGTCACGATCGACTCGCCCGAGACGAGGGAGGCGGTCAAGTTCGCCCTCGAGCTGTACAAGAGCACGATGACGAACGAGGTGCTGTCCTGGGACGACACGGCAAACAACCAGTTCCTCGCCTCCGGCCGCGGCTCGTGGATCCAGAACCCGATCAGCTCATACCGCACCATCGAGAAGCAGAACCCCGAGCTGGCCGCCAAGATCTACATCTCGAACGCCCCGGCCGGGCCGGCCGGGCGGTTCGCGTCGGTCTCTGTCGGTACCTGGGGGATCATGAACTGGTCGAAGAATGTCCCGGCGGCCAAGGCCTTCTTGACCGACTACTATGGGGTCTACCTCGAGACCGTCAAGGCCAGCGAGGGCTACAACCAGCCCCTGCTGAGGGACTTCCGCAAGAAGCCGATGCCGATCATCGGCGAGGACCCGAAGCTCCAGATCCTCCAGGACTTCGATGAGGCGGCCCGCGTGGTCGGGCACCCCGGCCCGCCGACGCCCGCCGCGGCCGAGGTGGAGCAGAACTGGATCATCCCGTTGATGATCGGCCAGGCCGTCCAGTCGGAGAACGTCGAGGATGCCGTCAAGTGGGCGGCCGGCAAGATCGACGCCATCTACGCGAGGTATAAGTAGGGCGCGAAGCCTGGATACCGGCGCCGATGGGGGCAGGCCGGGCGGCCTGCCCCTCTTGTGTCGCCTCGGAGGGAGCATGAGCGGAGCGCGGCCGGCGCTGGCCGGCGTGAAGGTGATCGACCTCTCGCAGTTCGAGGCCGGCACATCCTGCACCGAGACCCTGGCCTGGCTCGGGGCCGACGTGATCAAGGTCGAGGAGCCGACCCGGGGCGACCAGGGCCGGCAGGCCTCGACCGACAAGCCCGGCGTCGACTCGTACTACTTCATGCTGCTGAACGCGAACAAGCGCAGCGTCACCTGCAACCTCAAGGATGAGCGCGGGCGGGCGCTACTGCGCGAACTGATCGCCCACGGCGACATCTTCGTCGAGAACTTCGGGCCGGGCGTGATCGAGCGGCTCGGGTTCGGCTACGAGGTCGTCCGCGAGATCAACCCGCGGATGATCTACGCCCAGATCAAGGGCTTCGCCCCGGAGAGCCCGTACGGCAACTTCCTCAGCTTCGACATGATCGCCCAGGCGACCGGCGGCGCGCTCAGCACGACCGGCGACGCCGATCAGCGGCCGATCAAGCCGGGCCCGACGATCGGCGACACCGGCACCGGCCTGCACTGCGCGATCGGGATCCTGGCGGCGCTCTACCAGCGCCAGACCACCGGCCGCGGCCAGCGGATCGAGGTGGCGATGCAGGAGGCGGTGATCAACTTCTCGCGGATCGCCTACGCCAGCCAGGCGCTCTGGGGGAAGGCCGCTCCGCGCACGGGGAACCGCAGCGTGCTCGGCACGAGCGCCCCGAGCGACGTGTACCCATGCAAGGGCGGCGGGCCGAACGACTACTGCTACATTTACACCTCGCGGGCCGGTAACCACCAGTGGCAGCGCCTGCTGATGGCGATCGGCCGCGAGGACCTGCTCGACGACCCGCGCTTCGCCACGCCCCAGGATCGCGCTCGCCATGAGCAGGAGATCGACGAGATCCTCATGCCCTGGTGCGCGGCGCGGACGAAGCGGGAGGTGATGGAGACGCTCGGCCGAGCCGGGGTGCCGGCCGGCGCCGTGTTCGACACGCACGAGCTGAGCCACGACCCGTTCCTGCGCGAGCGCGGCGCCTTTGTCACGGTCAAGCACCCGGTCCGCGGCGACTTCACGATGCCGGGCTGGCCGGTCAAGATGTCCGACTCGGAGGTCGTCGTCGCGACCGCCCCGGTCCTGGGGCAGCACACTGAGGAAGTCTACCGCGAGCTGCTCGGCTGCACGCCGGATGAGCTCGCGACGCTCCGCGAAGAGCGGGTGATCTAAGGGAGATGCCGATGGGTACGGTGAACGGCTCGCAGATCCTGGCGCGCACGCTCCGCCGCCTCGACCTGGACACGATGTTCTACCTGATGGGCGGGCCGATGCTGGCCGCCGAGTCGGCCTGCATCGAGGAGGGCATCCGCTCGATCGACGTCCGCCACGAGCAGGCCGCCGCGATGATGGCCCACGCTTACAGCCGGCTGCTGAACCGACCGGGCGTCTGCATGGCGGCCTCCGGGCCCGCCACGACGAACCTGGTGACCGGCGTCGCGAACGCCTGGGCCGACGGCGCGCCGCTGGTGGCGTTCGGCGGATCGAGCCCGGTCAGCCAGTACGGCAGGGGCGCTTTCCAGGAGATGGACCAGGTCGGCGTGTTCAAGCCGATCACCAAGTGGGCCGAGCGCATCTACGAGCCGCGCCGCATCCCCGAGCTGGTTGCGACGGCGGTCCGTATGGCCGTCACCGGCCGCCCCGGCCCGGTCTACGTCGACATGCCCGGCGACGTGCTCTACAAGGAGATCGACGAGTCCGAGGTGACGTACCCGGACGCCCGGACGGTCCTGACGCGCCCGCGCCCGCTCGGCGACACTGCGCTCGTCGACGAGGCGATTCGCCTGCTCGAGCGCGCCGAGCGGCCGATCGTCATCACCGGCAGCGGCATCCTCTGGTCCGGCGCATCCGACGCGCTGCGCCGCTGGGTCGAGCTGGCCGGCATTCCGTTCTACACTACGCCCCAGGGCCGCGGGGTGGTGCCGGACGATCACGAGCTGTCGTTCCCGGCCGCTCGCTCGACGGCGTTCCGCGAGGCGGACACGATTCTCGTCGTCGGCACCCGCCTGAACTACGTCATCGGGCACCTGGCGCCGCCCCGCTTCCGAGCCGACGCCCGTCTGATCCAGGTCAACATCGAGCCGGCCGAGATCGGCCACAACCGGCCGGCCGACGTCGGGATCGTCGGCGATGCCGGCGCGGTGCTCGGGCAGCTCGCCGAGGCCGCCGCGGGCCGCCTGGACGCCCGCCGCTACGCCGGCTGGGTTGAGCGCCTCCGCGGCGTCGAGGAGGGCAAGTGGCCGGACGCCGAGGCCCAATTGAGCACCGACCAGCGGCCGATCCACCCGCTGCGGCTCTGCAAGGAGGTGCGCGACTTCCTCGACCGCGACGCGATCCTGGTCGTCGACGGCCAGGAGATCTTGAACTACGGCCGGCAGTCGATCCC
>JALYGH010000357.1 GCA_030777205.1 Chloroflexota bacterium | reverse complement strand
GGTCGGCCGCCTCGATGTTCGCGTAGGCTCGCGCGATCGGGAACTGGACGCCCTGGTTCGCGCCGATCGGCCGCCCGAACACGACGCGCTGGTTGACGTACTTCACCGCTCGGTCGACGAACCAGCGGCCGTCGCCGATCGCCTCGGCCGCGATCAGGATGCGCTCGGCGTTCCAGCCGTCGATGATGTAGCGGAACCCCATGCCTTCCTCGCCGATCAGGTTCTCGGCGGGGATCTCCAGGTCGTCGAAGAACAGTTCGTTGGTGGCGTGGTTGATCATCGTGTCGATCGGGCGGACGGTCAGCCGATCGCCCGCCTCGCGCAGGTCGACCAGGAACACCGAGAGCCCGCGCGTCTTGTCGGTCAGCTCGTCGTACGGGGTGGTCCGGGCGAGCAGCAGCATCAGGTCCGACTGTTTGACGCGGGAGATCCAGATCTTCTGGCCGTTGACGACGTAGCGGTCGCCGCGCCGGACGGCGGTCGTCTGGATGCGGGTCGTCTCGGAGCCGGCATTCGGCTCGGTCACGGCGAAGGCCTGGAGGCGCAGCTCACCGCTGGCAAGCTTCGGCAGGTACTCCCGCTTCTGCGCCTCGCTGCCGTGCTTGAGCAGGGTGCCCATGATGTACATCTGAGCGTGGCAGGCGGCCGAGTTGCCCCCGGCGCGGTTGATCTCTTCGAGGATGATGCTCGCCTCGGTGATGCCGAGGCCGGCCCCGCCGTACTCCTCGGGGATCAGCGCCGCCAGCCAGCCGGCCTCGGTCAGGGCGCGGACGAACGCCTCGGGGTACTCGGCGCGCTGATCGGACTCGCGCCAGTAGGCATCCGGGAAGGCGCGACAGATCTCCCGCACCGCCGACCGGATCGCCTCGTGCTGCGCCGCGCGCTCGTCATCCTCGATGACCAGGGCCATAAATCGCCCTCCGAACCATCTCGTCTTTGCCCTGCGACTGAGACTGCTCCACCCACTATGCCAGCTGGCGGATGTTGTGTTCGCGCAGTACCCGGGCCAGCGCTTCGGCTTCGGGAAGTTCGGTGAGGTCGACGCCGTGCGAGACGTAGAGCAGGTCGATCCCGATCGGCGTCCGCTCCTCGGGGTCGTCGATCCGACGAGCGTGATCGATGTCCTCGCCGAACGCGTACGGCTTGTCGCTGAGGCGGATGTACAACGCATCGGCCTGGGGGGCGTGCCCGACGGTCAACATGCCAATCTCCAGGAGCAAGTCAGTCGACGATCGTGAAGACGAACGGGGGATCGGAGCCCCGCGCCACCACGATCTTGATCCGACTTCCGTTGTTCGGGTGGCCTAGCATGACCTCGCTGCCGGGAGGGTCCGTAGAGCGGGTGTGGTGATACCGCGAGACGTCGATGGTCTCGTCGGCGGAGATCTTCCGCTGCGCCATGTGGAGGAGGGCATGTCAAGACGGTACGTACTCGGGCGTCGTCACGGTCCGCCATCCTAGGATATCGGCACGACCCATTCCAGAAGACGTGGGCTTCCAGTACGGCGAGGCAAGGGTCGTGTCCCTGAGTTCATCTGGCAGTGGTCGTTGATCGCGCTCGAGCAAGCGCTCGCGGCCGGCGCCGTGACCGAGGACGAGGGGGAGCGCCGGCTCGCCGAAAGCGACCTGTTGATCGACGAAGTGGCGCTCGACTCCGGACTCCTGGGCGGCTTCGCGGCCGACGTGAACGCGGGCGAGCTCGACCACCAGCCTCCGGCCGAGCTGCTGGCGTTCGACAACGTCATCCTGACGCCCCACACCTCCGGGCAGTCCGAGCGCCTGCCGACCGCTCGCTGGAGATCTTCCGCAAGAACTTTGCGCCGTTGCCTGGACGGCCGGCCGCTGCTCAACCTCGTCGACTGGGAGCGCGGCTACTGATCCTGCGCCTCGGCGCGCAGCTTCTGCAGCAGGTCCGTCGCGATCCGCTCCAGCATCGGGATTTGCTCGTCGCGCGGCTGGTCGATGATGAACTCGTTCACCCCGGCCTCGCGGTATCGCCCGACCATGTCCGCGAAGGCGTCCGGCGACTCCCAGGGGTCCGACGGCATCAGCGCCGCCCAGCCGTACAGCCCCCGCCAGATCGTCGCCGGGTCCCGCCCGATCGCCACACAGTGCTCGTCGAGGATCTCGTTCCGCTGCCGCATCTCGTCGACCGTCCCGAACGAGTTCCAAGCGTCGGCATACTCGGCGCAGATCCGCAGCATCCGCCGCCCGTGCCCGCCCAGCGTGAGCGGCGGGCGCGGTTTCTGGACCGGCAGCGGCAGCGCGCGGGCCTCCTTGAGCCGGTAGTGCTCGCCCTCGAATGTCGTCACCTCGTTCCGGAGCATGCTGTCGACGATCTGGACCGCCTCGCGGAACCGCGACACGAGGCCGGCCGGCGGCGGGAACTCGATCCCGAACATCTCGTGCTCCGGGACATACCAGCCCGCCCCGAGCCCGACCTCGAGCCGCCCGTGCGAGACGTGGTCGATCGTCGACGCCATCTTGGCGACCAGGGCCGGGTGGCGGAACGTGTTGCACCCGACCAGCACCCCGATCCGCGCCCTCGTCGTCACGGCCGCGAGCGCCGCGAGGAGCGACCAGCCCTCGAAGTACGGGCCGGTCGGGCGGCTCGGCTGGATGTAGTGGTCGCAGTCCCAGAGGCTGTCGAACCCGAGCGACTCGAAGAGCCGCCAGCGCTCGGCCGTCTTCTCCCAGGTCATGTTCTGGTCGGTGCAGATCCCGAAGCGCAACCCCTTCGGCATGGACGGCC
>JALYGH010000356.1 GCA_030777205.1 Chloroflexota bacterium | reverse complement strand
GTCCACCTCGTAGCCACGCGCGGCGAGCTGCTTCGCGACGTGGCCGACGTAGACGTTCTGGCCGCCGCTGTCGACGCCTCCGATCTGGACCAGCGGCGAGGCGTGCTCGCTGATGAGGCCGACGCGGGTACTCATGCTGACACCCACGCCCGAGCCGTGCTGCCGTTGCCCCCGAGGCCCCCACGCCGAGCGGCACGCGCGGGACTCGCCATGACCAGGCGGAACGCCCGATCCCAATCGTCCGCGAACCGCCGGATGTCGAACCGCTCGCGGGCAGCCCGCCGCGCCCCCGTGCCGAGGCGCCTCGCCTCGCCCGGGTCAGCCAGCAGCTCGTGCATCCGTTCGATCAGGCGCTCGACATCCGTGTCGACGTAGCCCGACACGCCGTTCTCGATCGTCGCGGCCATCTCGGTCGTGGCCAGCCCGACGATCGGCATCCCGAGCATCATCGCCTCGCAGACCGCCAGCCCGAGGCTGGTGTAGCGGATCGGGTTGAAGAAGAAGCGGTAGCGCGCCGCGAATCCGGGCAGGTCGTCGTGTTGGACCTCGCCGAGACCACCGGCCTCCTCGGCGCCCATGCCGACCAGGTCGAGCGGCACGCGCGCGCGGGCGCGCTCGAACACGTCAAGGCCGAGCCGGCGCCCCCGCCGCGCCAGGTGGTTGATCACGACGATCCCCCGCTCCAGCTCGCCGGTGTAGCGCACGTCCTCGGGGGCGAAGACGCCGTGCTCGATCACGCGCGTCGGCGTCCGGCCGCTGTCCCACATCAGGTCGTTGAAGTGGGTGACGTGGACGAGCAGGACGTTCGGGTCGTCGACGACGTGCTTCGTGTCGGTCGGCGACTCGCGCGGCGGGTCGTGCTCGAGGAAGATCTTCGGCAGGCGGCGCTGTTCGGGCGACAGGATCTCGTACTGGTCGCTCGTGTACTGGTCGCGCCGCTGGAACAAGATGCAGTCGAACCGCTGCTCCCGCACCCGGTCGGCCGGCACCTCGTGGAGGTTGTCAGGCCAGGGGAACGGGCCGCCGGGCTCGCCGCGCCCGCCGTACGGATTGGGACGGCCCGGCTTGACCGGCACGAAGAACTCGTGCGGTGACTGCACCAGGTACAGCAAGTAGCTGCCGTGCACGTGCCAGGTGAAAATCCGCAGGGGCGTCATGGCCTATCTGGCGTCTCCGTTCCACCCTATCGTCGCGAATCGTGGCGCCCGCCACCATCGGGCGATTGCCCAGGGCTCGCCGGCAGGGCGCTCGCCGTCGTTGGGCAACTGCACAATCGGCAGCGGTGGAGGCGACGCCCTGCCGCGGCCCGCCGCTCAGAACGTGCCGTTGTAGATGGCGCAGGAGCGGCAGACCTCCGGCGGATCCTCCGAGGAGAGCTGGCGACGGAAGCGGTCGTACTCGGCGCCGTTCCAGATCGCCTCGACGCCGTGGACGGCGACGTTGCCGAAGCTGGCCCGGTCGGGCGTGGCCACCATGCAGCACGGCATCGCCTGACCGTCGTAGCTGACGTACGCCCCGCGCCAGGGCCAGTCGCAGCGACGCGGGCCGGGCGTGCCCGGCGGGTGCGCCCGCGGGCGGGTGCGCGGCAGGCGCAGATCCACGCCCAACTCTTCGGCCACGCGCCGGGCCGCGCCGAAGTAGCGCTCGACGCGGGCCGGGTCCTCGTTCACCAGCGTCTGCTCCTCGACGAAGTCGTGCATCGGCCGGTAGCGCTGGGGCAGGGTCGATTCGCCGAAGTCGTGGCAGAGGTGCTGGACGTGGATCGCCTCCATCGACCAGCCGTGCGCCTGGCGGACGAGCTCCGGCAGCTCGTGGAGGTTCTGGCGCATGATGACCACGATCAGGCGCAAGTGCGGCAGCACGCTCCCGAGGCGTCGCCTGGTCGCCACCAGGGTTTCGAGGTTCCGCGTCACCTTGGCGAGATCCGAGCGGACGCGGATGCGCTCGTACGTCTCCACCGTCGCGCCGTCGATCGACACGTGGAGCCACGCCAGCCCGCTCCGGACGAGCCGCTCGGCGCGGGCGGGCGTCAGCAGGGTCAGGTTCGAGTTCGTGCTCACCCGGACGCCCCGCGCGACGGCGTACTCGACCATCTCGAAGAAGCGCGGGTGCATCATCGGCTCGCCGAGCCCTTGGAGCTGGAGCTCGGTCATCGTCGGGAACTGGTCGACGAGCCGGGTGAACGCCTCGAACGGCATGAAGGCGGGCGGGCCGTACGGCGGCCCATCCGTCCGGAACTGGATCGGGCACATCTGGCAGCGCAGGTTGCACTGCCCGACCGGCTCGAGCTGGACGAACGCCGGGAGCGGGACCGTCTCCATCGACTCCATCGTCGCGCACGCGATTGGTCCGGGCCATTGGGCGCTTGCCCAACCTCCGCGACCTTGCCGGTCGGCCCCGTCGGGCATTTGCCCAATGGCCGGCGCTCGCATGTCGCGCAGAATGGAGCGGGCTTCGAACCGCGGGGCCAGCTTTCGCCGCACCGGCGGGGGCGCTCGACCTCATCGGTGAGGGTCGAGTCATGCACATCCTCGGCATCAACGGCGCCTTCCACGACTCTTCGGCCTGCCTCGTGCGCGACGGCGTGGTGGTCGCCGCCGCCGAGGAGGAGCGGTTCCTGCGCCTCAAGCACCACAAGCGGGCGACCCCCTACAACAGCCACGCCCTCCCGTTCCACGCGATCGACTACTGCCTCCGGGCCGGCGGCATCACCCTCGCCGAGGTCGACCATGTGGCGTACTCGTTCGACCCGTGGCTGCTGACCGGCGGCACGACCGAGCGCCACTTCGCCCTGCCCCGCGACGTCGAGGAGGCGCGGCGCGGCCCGGGCTACGAGCCCTGGGAGACGATCTTCCTGGCCGGGATCACGGCCGCGCCGCGGATGCTGCGCGACGACGTCCCGTTCCACCTGCGGGCCCGTTTCGACGGAGATGCCGAGGCGTTGGGCTGGCGCTTCCACTTCGTCGAGCACCACGTCGCCCACGCCGCGAGCGCCTTCTACCCCTCGCCGTTCGAGCGTGCCGCGATCATGACCCTCGACGGGCGGGGCGAGTGCGTCTCGACGTTCCTCGGCCGCGGCCGGGGCACGACGATGGAGAAGCTGAACGAGGTCGAGCTGCCCCACTCGCTCGGATTTCTCTACGAGCGGGTCACGTCGCACCTCGGCTTCCTCAACAGCTCCGACGAGTACAAGGTGATGGCGCTCGCCTCCTACGGTGAGCCGAGGTACGCCGGTCGCTTCCGCTCGCTGCTGCGCTGGCGCGAAGATGGCGGCTACGAGATCGCGCCGTTCGACCTGACCGAGCTGGTCGGGCCGGCCCGCCCGCCCAAGGCCCCGATCGAGGCGAGGCACTTCGACATCGCGTCGAGTCTCCAGGTGGTCCTCGAGGAGGCGTGCCTCGCGCTGGCCGGCTGGCTCCACCGCCGCACCGGCGAGCAGAACCTGGTCCTGGCCGGGGGCGTAGCGCTCAACTGCGTGATGAACGCCCGCCTGGCCCGGGAGTCCGAGTTCGAGCGGGTCTGGGTCCAGCCGGCCGCCGGTGATGCCGGCACGTCGCTCGGCGCGGCGCTCGAGGTCTGGGCGGAGCAGCAGCCCGGTGGGACCGGCGCCGAGCGCTGGCGGATGGAGTCGGCGTACCTCGGACCGGAGTACGACGACCGCGAGATCGCGGCCGCGCTCGACCACGCCAAGCTGCGCTACCGTCGCTGCCCCGACATCGCCGACGCGACCGCCGAGTGTCTCGCCCGCGGCAAGATCGTCGGCTGGTTCCAGGGGCGAATGGAGTTCGGGCCGCGCGCGCTCGGGGCCCGCAGTATCGTCGCCAGCCCGACCGACCCGGACATGATGCAGCGGATGAACGAGCTGAAGGACCGCGAGGACTTCCGCCCGGTGGCGCCGGCCGTGCTGGCGGAGCGCGCGCCGGAGTACTTCGTCGGCTGCACGGACTCGCCGTTCATGCTGTTCGTCTACCGCGTCCGCCCGGAGGTCGCCGAGAAGGTGCCGGCCGTCCGCCACGTCGACGGCACGGCGCGCGCCCAGACGGTGAGCGCGGCAAGTGCCCCGCTATTCCACCGCCTGATCAGCCGCTTCGAGGAACGGAGCGGTGTACCGGTGGTCGTCAACACCTCGTTCAACACGCGGAGCAGGCCGATCGTCTGCACCCCCCAGGACGCGCTGGAGTGCTTCTACACCTCGCCGATCGACGTGCTGGCGATCGGGAGCTACCTGCTGGTGAAGTGACCCGCGTCGCCGTGGCCAACACGACCGACGCCCAGGTCGGCGCCCGCAACGCTGACGACGTGACGCTGACCGAGCTGAACCGCAAGGTGGACGTCGAGCGCCAGGACCCGATGCGCGTCGCCGCCGACTGGCTCACGCAGAACGAACTGGTCCCGTAGGTCTGGTACCGTAGAGGGACCCGCGCACCATCTGCTCTGGCTGGCACATCGCTCAGGCTCGTCACATCGGAGGCCGCCGTGCTCCGCAAGCGGCTCAACCTTGCCATCACGCTCGCGCTGCTCGTGGCGGTCGTCGCGACCTTCCTGACCGGCTGGATCGCGTCGGCGCTCGACCTCAATCGCTTCGCGTACCACATCTACGCGGCGTATCTGACGGTCGCCCTGGCGGCGGCGCACGTGTACCAGCATCGCCGAACGCTGGCCGGCCAGGTCCGTCGCTGGGTCCTCGGCGAGAGGGCGGCTGCGGCCCGCGCGGCGGCCCCGGCCGAGGCCGGCCGCCGATCGTCACGCCCATCCGAGTGCCGCCTGACCCGGCGCGCGCTCGTCTCGCCCACCGTGCTGCTCGGCCTGGGGGCCGGCCTCGGCTACTTCGGGGGCCGCGGTGCCAGTGCCCGGACGCTGAGCGAGGGCGAGGACCTGGGGCTTGCCTACCATCGCTGGAGCACCCCATCGTACACCGGGCTGCTCTCGCGGTCGATCCACATCGCGCCCCGGCCGGAGCCGTACAAGGCGTTCCCGGGTGCGCCCTCGGTCGAGCTGCCCCGGGTGGAGGCGCCGGCCGGGGCGCCCATCGAGCAGGTGATCGCCCGGCGGCGGTCGGTCCGCGAGTACGCCGACCGGCACGTGACGCTGGCCGAGCTGTCGAGGCTGCTGCAGGACGCCAACGGCATCACCGACGAGCGCGACCCGACGCTCGCCTTCCGAGCGGCGCCGTCCTCGGGCGCGCTCTACCCGGTCGAGGTCTATCCGGTCATCTTCTCCGTGGACGGCGTCGCGCCGGGCGTCTACCACTACGACGTCCGGGCGCATCGGTTGACGCTGCTCCGCCCCGGCGACTTTCGCGAGGAGATGTTTCAGGCCGCCGTCGCCCAGGAGATGCTCCTCCGTTGCGACCTCGTGCTGGTCCTGACCGGCCTGTGGCCGCGCGTGCAGTGGAAGTACGTCGAGCGGAGCTACCGCTACATCCTGCTCGAGGCGGGGCACGTCGGCCAGAACGTATACCTGGCCGCGACGGCCCTAGGCCTGGGCCCGTGCGGGATCGGGGCCTTCTTCGACGATCAGGTGAATCGGCTGCTCGGCCTCGACGAGCGCGAGGAGCAGAGCGTGTACCTGCTCGCGCTCGGCGCCGCACGCTCGGGTTAGCGCAGAACAGAACCGCGATCGGCTGCAACACCGGAGGCCCCGGCGGCGTCTCACTGTGCGGGGACCCATCAATCCGGCGAATGGAATGGTACGTGTCGCGGAAGAGTCGCGGGCCCCTCGGGGATGATGTACGATGAAGACGCTACTCGCGCTCCTGGTGATGTTCGCGCTGCCGCTGTTCATGCCCGTCTTGCCAATCCCGGGCCTGCCGGGATTCCTCGCCGGTCTGCTCGGCGGGTATCTGGCCGGCCGGCCGGGCAGGGCGGTGCAGCTCGCGCTGCTGCCGGCGCTGGTGATCTCGCTCGTGATCGCCGTCGTGGGGCTCGGGACGGGGTTTCCACTGGTCGGCGCGCTCCTCGCGGGCATCACCCTGATCTGGCTCGCGATCGAGCATATCGCGCTGATCATCGGCGCCGGGATCGGCGGGCTACTCGCCGTGCGGAGCGAGCGGTCGCGACGGCTGAGTGTGCCCCCGCCGGCGTCGCCCATGACGACGGCGAGCGACCTGCGAGTCGCGCGCCCCGACGAGGTAGCCCGCTACGCGCCCGAGCGAACGCGGCCGGCGCTCGACGGGGCACACCACCGCTCGCGGCGCCCGGAAGTGCTGTAGAGGAGCCCGCGCCGACAGTTCGCCGGCGTTACTCGCCCCGGAACTCCGGGGGGCGCTTCTCCAAGAACGCCCGCTTCCCTTCGGCCAGGTCGGCACTGGTGTTGACCCGCTCGATCAGGACCGCGAGGTCGGCCGCCGCGTCGGTCGTGACGGCCGGCCCCTGCATCGAGCGGAGGATGCGCTTCGTGCCCTGGACCGAGAGCGGAGCGTTGGCGGCGATCTCGTCGGCCAGCGCGTAGCTCGCCGCTTCCAGCTCGTCGTCGGGCAGCACCTCGTCGACGAGGGCAAGTTCGTACGCCTTCTGGGCCGGAATGATCCGGCCGGAGAAGAACAGCAGCTTCGTCCGTCCCACGCCGAGGAGCTGGACGAACGGCCGCAGCTCGGTCGGACTGTAGACGAGGCCGAGTTTGGCGGGCGGCATCCCGAAGCGCGCGCTCGCGGCGGCAAGGCGGATGTCGCAGCCGGCGGCCAGCGTGCAGCCGCCGCCGACGGCGAAGCCGTTGACCATCGCGATGGTCGGCAGCGGGTGCTCGACGACCGCCGCCAGGGCCACTTCGAAGGGGTCGCGCGGCGTCGAGAGGACGATGCCCTGCTCGTCCAGCTCGCGCAGGGCGTTGATGTCGTAGCCCGAGGAGAACGCCCGGCCGCCGGCGCCCCGGAACACGATCACCCGCGCCTCGCCGTCGGCGGCGATCTCGCCCAGGATGCCGGCGAGGCGGAGCCACTCGTCGGGCGGCAGGGCATTGCGCTGCTCGGGACGGTTGAGGACGATCGTGCGGACCGCGCCGCGCGCTTCGACCAGGAGAGCGTCGCTCGTCATGGCGGCTGATCGTAGCGGAGTATAGGCCGCCCGACAAGGAGATTCTCCGCCGTCCCCGAACGAGTCGGCCTCGATCTCACCGATCACCCCGGCGACGACCGGGCACCCCGTGGGCGCGTGAAGGCATCGCCCCGCGTCAATGGCGGCGGCCCGCACGTGGCAGGCATGATCCTTCGCGCTTGGGGTATCTAAAGAGGACAATTCAAGTCAGCCCCCGGAGGCGGAGCATCCCCGTGGCCTGGTGGACCGACTTAACCGCGCTCCTTTGGTGGCTCCTTGACGAGCATGGCCTGCTGGTGGCCTTCGTACTCCTGTTCTTCGAGGAAGCCGGCGTCCCGCCGCTGGTCCCCGGCGACTTGATCATGTTGCTCGCCGGCGTGCGCGCCGCCGAGGGCAAGCTCTCGCTCGTCGCGGCGATCGGGGTGCTGGAGCTCGCCACGGTCCTCGGTGGCAGCGTCCTCTACTGGATCTCCGCCTGGGGTGGTTGTCCGATCATCGAGCGGATCGGCGGCTACGTCGGCATAACCCCGCAGCGACTCGAGCGCGCGTCGGCCTCGCTGGACCGCCACGGCGAGCGCGCCATCATCCTCGGTCGCCTGGTCCCCGGCCTGTGCGTCCTGACCGCCGTCGCCGCCGGCATCCTCGGCTTCCCGTACCGCCGCTTCCTGCCGGCCCTCGCCATCGGCGGCCTCCTCCACTTGCTCGCCTTCGTGCTCCTCGGCTATGCCCTCGGCCCACCGGCCCTGCGCATCGCGGCCGCCCTGCACCTGCCATTCGAGCTGCTCGCCTCGGCCGTCCTCCTCGCGGCCCTAACCGCGTGGCTGGTTCGGGCGGCGCGGCGCGCCCACGCCAATCCGGCCGTCCTCGCGCCGCTCCGCGACCGGGTCCACTACGGCGTGCTGGCCGGACTGCTCGGGGCGCTCGAATCGATGTTCCTCGTGAACGTGCTGCTCCACCTGGCCGGCCTGCTCGCCTACCGGGCACCGGCCGAGGCCCTGGTCGCCTCGGGCCTCCTGGGCCACCGGTCCGCCGAGGTGCTCATGCTGGCCATGACGCCGGCCTTCGTCGCCATCCCGACGCTCTGGGGCGCCGCCTACGGCGCGCTGGAACCGGCGCTGCCCGGACCGGCCTGGCTGCGCGGGACCGTGTTCGCCTTGATCCCGCTCGCGTGCTCGCTGTTCATCGTCCTGCCCCTAATCGGCGCGGGCGCGCTCGGGCTGCACCTGGGGGCGGGGCCGCTCCCGGCCCTCGGGGAGTTGACGCGGTACCTCGCCTACGGCCTGGCCATCGGCGCGACCTTCCCCATCCT
>JALYGH010000355.1 GCA_030777205.1 Chloroflexota bacterium | reverse complement strand
ACCTGGCGCACCCCGCTCCCCTACGCCCTCTCGCCCCGTCACGCCTGCCCCTGAACTGTTCGGAATTCAGGGTCGCGGACGGAGGGGCTTGCCCATCGGCAGGCCGAACATCCCCTCGATCGTCGGGCGGTGGCTCGGCCCGATGCCGAGCCGGAGCCGCCCCGGCGCGAGCGCCGCCAGCACCAGCGCCTGGGAGGCGAGCACGATCGGGTGGCGCGGGTAGGTCGGCACGATCGCCGTGCCCAGGCCGATCCGCGTCGTCCGCGCCGCCGCGGCCGCGAAGAGGGTGACCGCATCGGGGTTGGTCCCGCCCACCGTCGACCAGACGGCCGGAACTCCCACCTCCTCCGCTCGGGCGATCGCGGCGAGGGTGGCGGCGGGATCGGGCCGCCGAATCACGAGTCCGGCTCGCAGCACTGCCACGTCAGGTCACCTCCGTGTGTCGTGTGGACCCATCACCGAGTCATCGCTGTGCCAGGCCCGCCGGCTCCCGATCCCGCGCGGACGTCCATCGGCGGCATGCCCCGACACCCATGCCGGCAAGCGTAGTCCATCGCAGCCTGGGCCAGCGACTCCGTCCCGGCCGACGCGCCGGGATACGACCATACGCACGCTCGGACGTCTCGACCGCAGGCGCGGCGACGGTCAGGCCCGGGTCGTGCCGGACCACTCATCGGCTGCTACACTGGGGGAGCACCGGGGTTCGCGGAGCGAGCCGTGCCGACCAACCTCCCGCCGCAGTACTTCGAGGCCGAGAAGGCGTACCGCCAGGCGAAGTCGCCCGCCGAGAAGGTCGAGGCGCTCGAGACGATGCTGGCGGTCATGCCCAAGCACAAGGGCACCGACCACCTCAAGGCCGACCTGCGGGCGCGGATCGCCAAGCTGACCCAGGAGGCCCAACGCCAGACCGGCGGCGCGTCGCGCGCCCAGCTCTACGACGTCCGCAAGGAAGGGGCTGGGCAGGTGGCCCTGGTGGGGCTGCCGAACGTCGGCAAGTCGGCGCTGATGGCGGCGCTGACCGACGCGACCCTCAGGGTGGCCGACTACCCGTTCACGACACAGCTCCCCCAGACGGCGATGATGCCGGTCGAGAACCTGTACGTCCAACTGGTGGACCTGCCGCCGGTCGTCCCCGACGCGACGTCGCCCTGGCACCGGGCGCTGATCCGCCAGGCCGACCTCCTCCTGCCGGTGGTCGACCTGAGCGGGGACCCGCTCGACGAATGGACGACGCTGCTGGCCGAGCTGCGGCGGATGCGGATCGAGCCGATCGCCCCCGGCGACGACGCGACCGGGAGCGACGAGGCAATCCGCAAGCCAGCCCTGCTCGTCGCGACCAAGGCCGACCGACCGGAGGCGACCGACGCCCTGGAGCTGCTGGAGCTCGAGGTGGACGGTCGGCTGCCAATCCTCGCCGTCTCGGCGACGGATGGGCGCGGTCTGGAGGAGTTGCGCCGGCGCTCGCTCGCCGCGCTCGACGTAATCCGCGCCTACACCAAGCCACCGGGCAAGCCGGCCGATCGGACCAAACCGTTCGTGCTGAAGTGGGGCAGCACGATCGAGGACCTGGCCGACCTGATCCACCACGAGCTACGGGAGAAGCTGAAGTACGCCGTGCTCTGGGGCGCCTCGGGCAAGTTCGGCGGCCAGCGGGTCAGCCGCCATCACCAGCTCGAAGACGGGGACGTCGTCGAGCTGTTCGCCTGACATCCCGGCCGTCTCGGTCCGAGCGGATGTGGGACGGCGGGTACCGACACGCGTAGGGCACGACGCGGAACTCGGGGCGATGCTACGTCGCCTCGGCGGCGATTCGCGCCCGGAGCATCTCGTCCGGCAGCGGCTCGTCGCCCGCACTCAGGTTGTCCCGAACGTGCGCCGCCTGCGCCGTCGCCGGGATCGTGCAGGTGATGGCCGGATGCGAGATGACGAACTTCAGGAGCAGTTGCGCCCAGCTCTCGCAGCCAAGGTCGGCGGCCCAGGCCGGGAGCGGTCGGGTGCGCAGCCGACGGATGAACCCGCCCCCGACGAAGGGGCGGTTGGCGATGACCGCGACCCCTCGCTCGCGCGCGAGCGGGAGGAGGCGCCGCTCGGCTTCGCGCTCGGCGACCGAGTAGTTGATCTGGACGAAGTCCACCGGCCGCGCGGCGATGAGCTCGGCCACGGCCTCGTGGGCGCTCGCCGTGTAGTGGGTGACGCCGACGTAGCGCACCCGGCCTGCGCGCTTCCAGTCCTGCAAGGTATCCAGGTGGGTCGCGGCATCGACGAGGTTGTGCACCTGCATCAGGTCGACGGTCGCGGTCCGCAGCCTCCGCATCGATGTCTCCATCTGGCGGATGCCCTCCACCCGCCCCGTCGTCCATACCTTGGTGGTGAGGAAGAGCCTGGGGTGGAGGTCCAGGGCCGCGGCCAGATCGCCGACGACGCCTTCGGCCCGGCCGTACATCGGGGAGGAATCGACGAGCCGACCGCCCAGGTCGGCGAAGGTGCGCAGGACCTCCTCGAGCGGCTCGCGCTCGGCGGGGCTGGAGCCGACGTCGAAGGTCTGCCAGGTTCCCAGGCCGATGACCGGGATCGACTCTCCGGTCCCAGGAATCTCGCGGGTGATCACGATCCGTCCTCAATCGACGACGCACGCTCAGGGCGCTGCTCCCGTCGACGTCGCGAGCAGAAGCATCGCCATCCCGCTCGGCGCCCGGTCAGGCGCGCCCTCGACTATGATCAGCTCACGAGGGCAGCCTACCCGGACGGTGCGCCCGCGTCAACGGCGAGCCACGCTCCCAAGCATTCGGTAAGACTCCGGAGCCGATTGGCCGTTGGCGGCGCGGGCCGATGTCCTGGCGGGCGAGTGGATTCGCGTGGAGGGCGCCAGATGTCCGGCGTTCCAGTCGGTCGGCCGCGAACGGCGCGGAGTCCGTAGCTCGGGGATGAATGTGGAGCGGCGAGGAGGCAGCCCGGCTCGGGTGGCGGTCATCGTGCTTGGGTATGCGCTCGTGCACAGCCTGCTCGCGTCGCGCCAGGCGAAAGGGGCGGCACGGCGCATGTTCGGCGCGCGGGTCCGCAACGGGCTGTACCGATTCCTCTTCAACGCGCAGGCCGTCCTGCTCTTCGCCTGGGCGGCGCTGGCATTCGTCCGCCTGCCGGACCGGACGCTCTACCACATCCCCGCGCCCTGGTCCTGGGCGATGTACGGGGCGCAGCTCGGCGGCATCGGGCTGATGGGCTGGGCCGCGACGACGGTCGGGATCCCCGACATGACCGGCCTCGGTCCGCTCGTGGCGCTGGTTCGCGGTGACCGCCCCAAGCGAGAACCCGAGGCGCAAGGGCCCGTGCTCGGCGCGGACGGGGAGATGCTCGTACGGGGGCCGTTTGCCTTCACGCGCCACCCCGCCAACTGGGGCCCGTTCGTCGTGGTCCTGTTCTTCCCGCGCATGACCGTGAACCGCGCGACGCTGGCCGTCCTCAGCGTGGCGTACCTCGTGGCCGGGTCCATCCACGAGGAGTACCGCCTTCTCGCCGCCCACCGACGCCCCTATCAGCGGTACCGGTCTCGGGTGCCATTCTTGCTCGGCGGCACGCGGGAACTCCGGTCCGCAGGCGACGCCCGTCGAGCGGGATGAAGCGCGGACGGCGCACGGTCAGGTTAGCGCGCGACGCGGGGATTGTGGGTATCCGGTGTCATCCTCCCCGCCCACTGCCCGCTCACTCGTGAGCTCCGTGGACCGTGGTGGGCGTGCATGTGACCGTACCGGCGTTGTTCCGGATGGCTTTTTGTGGTCGCCGGTTGGCTTTCGGTGGGACCAAAATCGGCCTGACCAGGCGGGAATTGGGTTCGTTCTCGCAAAAACGGGGGTCTCGCCGAGGTACCCATCCCCACGCCGCGTGAGGCGTCGTCCCGACGGCCCCGTCCCCCAATCCTGGGGGACGGGGAGGGGAAGCGGTCGCCCGGTGGAGGGCTGGGCGTGACGGCGGTTAGCGGCGCGGCGGGCTACCGAGGACACGGCGTCCTCCAAGGGGCGGTGTCTTGCGTGCCCTTCAGAGTCACTAGCCGTGAGCGGGGCGATCCGCGCCGCCAGATGGATGGCGGCGTGCCCTCCTTCACCGCGTACGCCAGATGTAGCTCGCTGAGATCAGCATCGTCCGCCGAGTCACGCTCAGCGCATCGGCCTGCTGAGTCCGCGCCGATGCACGAGTTCGTCCGGGTCATGAACCCTGCTTGGCCCGTCCCTCAAAGTAGCGCTGATGCAGGATATCCAGGCGCTTGAGCTGTCCGTCTGAATCTCGGAACTGCCAAAAAATCCACCCATTCGTCTGAGGGTGACTCCGGCCCGGTGGCGTCCCTACGACTGTGGCACGGGCGACGCCGGCGGAGGTAGATAGCGACTCGTAGGGATGGCCAGCGAATGTGACGTGGCCGTCGGGTTCCAAGCAGGCGGTGATGTAGCGGCCCTTGTAAGTTCTCTCAAGCGTGAGCGGCGGACTGATGAGGCCAGCCGAAATCAAGTCCGTGACCAATACGGTCCGCCACGGTGTCGCGGCGGCTTCATTTCCATGGCTCCATGTGGGGCTCTCGCGCGATTCATTCGCTGACGCCCTCTTCGGCGTGTGGGGCTTCGCTAGCGCAGGCGACGCTTCGGGAAAGTCCAGTTGGACGCGGACACGGCTGAGACCAGCTCGGATCTCAGCGGGAGAAAGCGCGGGCAGTCGCCTGGCAAGGACCCGTACGAGCGACGGATCGGGCTCGGGACCGAAGAGTCCCGCGATAGCATTCCGCATCTGCCGGTCGATGAAGTGCGCCTTCCAGAGAGTGCCGATCCAGCCTTCCTGAGTGCGGTCCTTCGAGAGGATGCCGAGCACTTCAGCAGCAGCCGACCCGTCATCGGTGATCCGAATGGTCCGGAACAGCTTCTCTTCGACGGGCACAGCGGCGTGTGAGTTGTAGATGCGGTACTCATCGCCGTTCGTGAGGACGACCCACTCGACGCCCGCGACGACCGCATAGCTCATGATCTGGCTCGCCCACTTGGGGTCGTCGAGGTTCTCCCCAAGTGCCTTGGCCTCCACGAACAGGCGGGGAGTCCGCAGGATCATCAGAGCATAGTCGACCGGGTTATCAACGGTACGGCGCCTGTACTCTCGCCAGACCTCCTCGGGATCCTCAACGTCCCACCCGAGGGCACGGAGGATCGGCTCGATCAACGCGGCCTTTGTGTTCTGTTCGCCAATGGACGAACTACGGCCGCCATAACGAGCAAGGCGCTCCCTTATTTGATCCAGCGTTTCACCGAGCACTGTCACGCCCCGGCGCTCCCAATTGGGAGTGCGCCATCTGCTCCCCCGCCGGGGGCCATCGTACGGAGATCAACGGGTTGTGCCAACCCAAGTCGCGTGGAGTGACGCAGGGTCCGAATGCGCTTAGATGGAGTCGAGGCGGCCATCCTCCTCCCCATGTTCAGCGAGTGTGCAGCGACGGCCGTCTCGGTCCGAAATGCATGCGCGGAATGATAGCGAACGAGCAGGGCTTCGGCCGCGCGCCGGATGTCGCGGGCGGCGCTCGTCTCCGCGGTGGTCGTCACGGCGGCCCGTTGCTCACTCCTCACGCAAGTCGTGCTGATGGAAGATGTTGCTCTGGCCGTCGCGCGCTCATCCTCGGCTAGTGGGTAGCGGTACGGTGCCCGCCGCCCGGTCGGCCGCCTCGGCGGTGATCCGGGTACCGTTCAGTCCTGCAGTTCGGAGACCGGAGGGGGCGCGTGAGCGAGGTCGTGTTCCTGGTGGACGAGGCGCCGGAGGGCGGCTGCACGGCGTGGGCGCCGGGGACCTCGATCCTCACCGAGGCCGACGACCTTGCGAGCCTGCACGCCAACGTCCGCGATGCCGTACGCTGCCACTACGAGTCCGCCGAGCTCCTCAAGATCGCCCAACTCCGCTCCGTCCACGACAATCTCATCCCGCTGCGAGTCGGAGGCGGCGCGCGGCTACACTTCCGGCCGGAGCGACGAACATGAGCGAGCTGCACCGCATCACGATCAACCCCGAGCAGTGCGGGGGAGGCCGTGCATCCGCGGCCCGTGGGTGCGGGCGAAGGATCCGCTGGATCTCCTGGCGGCGGGGGCGAGCCGGAACGAGATCGTGGAGGGCTATCCGTACCTGGAAGCCGCCGCCAGGACGGC
>JALYGH010000354.1 GCA_030777205.1 Chloroflexota bacterium | reverse complement strand
GCGCCGCGTCGACCCCCGCGACAGGCACCGGGCGGGTCACCGCGGCGGCCGGGCAGCCGGTCTCGTTGCGGTGCCAGGGAAAGCCCGTGGTCGTGTCGTTCGCGGCGGGGGCGCTCGCGCGTGAGTCCATGCTGCGCTGCGAGCCGGTGGAACCCGGCACGGTCCCCCGCCCGCCCACCCCGCCGGTGGGCGAGATCCTTTTCCGCCTGCAGGTCGAGGGTGACGCGGGCCCGCTCCTACCTGGACTGGCCGGGCTGAGCGTGGAGTACCCCGCCGGGGCCGTCCCGCCGGGCGAGCCTAGGCAACTTGTGCTCGGCTACCTCGACGGCGCCCGCTGGGTGCCGGTCGAGTCGCAGGTCGCCGAGCCGGCCGTGAACCGGGTGACTGCGACGGTGGACCGTGCCGGCGTGTACGCCCTCTACCAGCGCCCCTGAGCCCCCGAGCGCCCGATGACCACTTCTTCCATCAAGTTTGCCCCGCGACACACCTGGCCTTCTCCACGACGCACTGACCTACGATCACCCTCGGCCGGCGACGTCGGGCGCAGAGCGAGTCGCTGTCGCCGGTCCGGGAAATACGCAACCGCTGATTGCCCGAGCGGGCGAGACTGGGAGGAGTTCTCACGAAGCCGATCCGTCCCGTCGACGGATCGGCGTTCGGCACCGCGCGTCTGCGCGTCATTTCCGCCAAGGAACTGCCGGTTCGAGAGAGGTAGGGGCCGGTTCAAGCGAGATCGAGCGCTCTGCTTGTCCGGAGCATGGGAGGCGGCTAGACTGTCGCAAGTCGAGCGTCTGCGGGAGGTGGGCGGTGGCCGTTGAGCTGACGTCGCGGCGCCACGTCGTCGAGGGGGTGGCCGCGGACCCGGCCGAGGCGATCGAGTTTTGCTACCGCCAGGGCTGGACCGACGGCTTGCCGGTCGTCCCGCCCACCGAAGCACTCACGGCCGCCTTCCTGGAGGGGATGGGCCTGGCGCCGACGGACGTCGTCGGAGAGATCCCCGCCCGAGCCCGGCGGTTCACGGCCGAGGTCGTCGCGATCAACGCCGTGATGGCCGGCTGCTTGCCCGAGTACGGGCCGGTCGTGCGGGCGGCCGTCGAGGCGATGTGCGCACCGGAGCACAACGTCAACGGGGCCGCCGCCAGCACCGGCGGGTCGGCACCGCTGACGATCGTGAGCGGGCCGATCGCCCAGCGGATCGGGATGAACGGCGGCGGCAACCTGTTCGGGCCCGGCAACCGGGCCAACGCGACGATCGGGCGGGCGCTGCGACTGCTGCTGATGAACGCCGGCGGCGCCACCCCCGGCGTGATGGACAAGTCGACGCTCGGCCACCCCGGCAAGTACAGCTACTGCATTGCCGAACTGACCGAGGGGAACCCCTGGCCGCCGCTCCACGCGCGGCGCGGCCTGCCGGCCGAGGCGAGCGCGGTGACGGTGTTCGCCGGCGAGGCGCCCCACTACGCCACCAACCACCACAGCGGCGACGCGGCCGGCGTCCTGCGGACGGTGGCCGGGGTGATGGCGGCCAGCGGCTACCGCGGCGGCGCCTACGTCGTCGTGCTCTGCCCGGAGCACCTCGGCCCGATCGTCCGCGAGGCCTGGTCGGCCGAGGACGTCCAGGCGTTCCTGGCGCGCGAGGCGAAGGCGACGGTAGCGGAACTGAAGCGGAACGGCCGGATGGGGGGCGACCCCGAGCCGGGCGACGAGGAGCGGGTGCTCCACGCGGTCGGCGGCCCGGAGGACGTGCTGGTGCTGGTCGGCGGCGGGCCGGCCGGCGGGTTTTCAGCTGTCATACCCCCGTGGGCAGGGGGGCGATCATCGCGGCCGGTGACCCGAGAGATTATCGCGTGTGCATGACTCACCAACGGGTGATTCGCCGTCGAATGGGTTGCGGGAGTGTGGACGACCATATCAAGGATGGCGGGACCTCTAAAGTATGGCGGCAAGCTGCTAGTCACCCTGTTGGGTGGTGGGTTGGCCCCACCAACTTCTCGGCCGTCATCCCGCCCTGGGCCGGCGGCCGGTCGTCGCGGCCGGTGACCCGGGCCATCGTCGAGGGATAGGCGCGAGAGAACGGAGGACTGAACCATGACTATCACGACGGAGCGGCTGGTGCTGCTCGATCCGACGCTCGGGCCGGAGAGGCGCACGGCGGCGCTCGCCCCGCGCACGCTCGGTTCGCTCGACGGGCTGACGATCGGCTTCCTCGACAACAGCAAACTCAACTCGGACGCCTTCCTGCGGCTGCTGGCGGAGCGGCTCCGCGAGCGCTGGTCGATCGGCGAGGTCGTCCACGCCCGCAAGCCGGACGCGTCGAGCATCGCCCCTGAGGACATCCTCAGCATGATGGCCGCTCGCTGTCACGCGGTCGTGGTCGGGGTCGGCGATTGAGGGTCCTGCAGCTCGTGCAGTGTGCACGACGGGATCGAGCTGGAGCTCCGAGGCATTCCGGCGGCGGTGGTCTGTACCGTCCCGTTCGAGAACATGGGCCGCACGACGGCGCGCATCCGCGGGCTGCCCGACTACCCGTTCGCCCTGGTGCCGCATCCCCTCGGGCGAGTCGACGGCTCTGGGCTGGACGAGCGTGTCCGCGAGGCGCTCGGGCCGGTCGAGCGGCTGCTGCTGCGCGGCATGCTCGACGAGTAGGAGGTTAGAAAACCTGATCGTGGAGGGGACCGCGTGATCGACGTCGCGGCGCTGCCGATCGACGCGACCGAGCTGCAGGCGCGGATCGACCAACTCGGCGGCATCGGTACGCACCCGGAGGGCGGGTTGTATCGGGCCCTCTACGACGACGGCTGGGTCGAGGCGATGGTGCTCGTGCGGACCTGGCTCGAGGAGCTGGGCATGACGACCCGCTTCGACGCCGTCGGCAACCTCTGGGGTCGGCTCGACGGCAGCGCCGGCGGTGAGGCGGTCGTGACCGGCTCGCATATCGACACCGTCCGCCAGGGCGGCAAGTACGACGGCGCGCTCGGCATCCACGTCGCGATCGCGGCCGTCAAAGCACTGGTCGCGGCGCACGGCACGCCGAGGCGACCGCTCGAGATCCTGGTCGTGTGCGAGGAGGAGGGTAGCCGCTTTTCCTGCAATTTCTGGGGCGCCCGGGCGATCGTCGGCCGGATCGAGCCCGGCGAGCCGGAGCGGGCCGTCGACCCGAGCGGCGTGACGATTGGTCAGGCGATGCGCGAGCGCGGCTTCAACCCGCGCCGCATCGGCGAGGCCGAGCGGCGCGACATCGCCGCCTTCCTGGAGTGTCACATCGAGCAGGGCGCGATCCTCGAGCGCGAGGGCTACCCGCTCGGCGTCGTCTCGACCATCACCGGGTCCCACTGGATGGGCGTGCGCGTGACCGGCCGCCAGGACCACGCCGGCACGACTCCGATGGACCTGCGGCGCGACCCGGTCGCCGGAGCCGCCCAGATGATCGAGCGGGTGACGGCGGCGGCGACGCGGATGGGATGGCCGGCCGTGGCGACGGTCGGGCGGGTCGCGGCCAACCCCGGCGCGATCAACGTCGTGCCGGGCTGGTGCGAATTCACGATCGACACCCGCCACGCCGAGCCAGAGCCGCGCCGCGAGCTGCTCTCCGCGATCCAGACGATCCTGAAGGACGTCGCCCGCGAGCGCGACCTCGGGCTGGACGTCCAGCCGATCGCCGACCACGACCCGGTCCCGATGAGCCCGGAGATCCGCGGGATCCTGGAAGACGTCATTCGAGAGATGGGAGCGCGATACCTCGTCATGCCGAGCGGGGCCGGCCACGACAGCGAGATCCTGGCGGCGCGCTTCCCGACCGCGATGCTGTTCGTCCCGAGCCGCTACGGCCGCAGCCACACCCCGGACGAGTTCACGTCGGTCGAGCAGATCGTGCCCGGCGTCCGGGGCATCGCCGGCGCGTTGCACCGGCTGGCGTACTGACGATCCAGTGCAGCCCAGGCAAGCGCACGACTCGGTCGACCGGCCCCGGCCCGGCGAGCCGACGCTGTTCGTGATCTCCGGGACGCAGGGGGCGGGCAAGAGCACGGTGGCCCGCCTGCTCGCCGAGCGCTTCGAGCGCGGCGCCTGGGTCAGCGCCGACCACCTCCAACGGATGATCGTCGCCGGCGGGCGCTGGCCCGAAGGGGGCGAGATGTCGCCGGAGGCGGAGCGCCAACTGCGCCTGCGCCTGAAGCACGCCTGCCTGCTCGCCGCGTCCTTCGTCGAGGCGGGCATCTCGGCTGTCATCGACGACATCGTCATCGGCGACCGCGTCGAGCACCTGCTCGAGGAGCTGGCCGGCCGCCGCTTCGTCTTCGTCATGCTCACGCCCCGCCTCGAGGTGGTGCGGGCGCGCGAGGCGGGGCGGGGCACGCGGCTCTGGGGGCGGTGGGAGTGGCTGGACGACGTGGTCCGGACGCGGACACGCCGCCTGGGCCTCTGGATCGACAACTCCGACCAGGCGCCCGAGCAGACCGTCGACGAGATCCTGCGCCGGGCCCGGAATGAGGGGCTGGTTGGGGTGCCTGACCGGTACGCTGAGCAGACTGGGTGCTGAGTCCCGAGCGGGACCAGCGAGCTGGAGGACACGATGAGCGAGTCGCCGAGCGGCGATGTCAGGGACGGGGCGACGCAGGGCAGCCCGAGCGGAGACGCGTCGGGCGACGAGCGGCCACGGGGCCTGCGCGGGCTGGTGATGCTCTACACCGGCGAAGGCAAGGGCAAGACGACCTCGGCGTTCGGCGTGGCCCTGCGGGCGGTCGGGCGCGGCTGGAACGTCTCGATGATCCAGTTCACGAAGATGGGCGAGTGGCCGAAGGGCGAGCCGCTCGGGGAGATCAGCGGGGCCGAACGGCTCGCGCCGAACCTCGAGGTCATCCCGACCGGCATCGGTTTCGTGAACATCTTCGGCGACCCGTACACCCTCGACGAGCACCGCGACGCGGCTCAGAAGGGGCTGGCGTTGGCGCGGGAGAAGATGCAGTCCGGCCAGTACCAACTGGTCATCCTCGACGAGATCCTCGGTGCCGTTGACCAGGGCCAGATCGACCTCGAGCAGGTCGAAGAGCTGATCCGGACCAAGCCGCACGGCCTGAACCTGCTCCTGACCGGCCACGACGCGAAGAAGCGGTTCCTCGATCGAGTGCTGCCGCTGGTGGACCTGGCAACCGAGATGGTCAAGCTGAAGCACCCGTTCGACGAGGGGCATCAGGCGCGCAAGGGCCTCGACTACTGAGCGGGGCGCCCGCGCGTGGCCGGTGCGAGGGCGTCGGCGGCCGGCCGCCGGGCGAACGGCGTGGTGGCCGCATCCCATCTGCGTGAGGGAATGCGGGGATTGACAGATCGGGGGGGCGTCCGATACGCTTCCCTAGACAGTTGCATACGAGAACGCGATGACGGGGAGCAGTACGGGCGACGGGCTGCTCAGAGAGCCGGGGGTAGGTGAAAGCCCGGTGCAGCAGGAGCCCCGAACTCGCCCCTGAGCGGTCAGGGCGAACCAACGAGGTAGTAGTCCTGGACGGGGTGGCGCGCGTGAGAGCGCCATGAGTGGATGCGCCGCGAGGCTGCATCAACCAGGGTGGTACCGCGAGGATTCCCTCGTCCCTGTGGGGCGGGGGTTTTTTGATGCCCATCCCCACGACGGCGGACGGTACGGAGTCTGCGGTTCCCTGGGAGCAGACGGCGACGTTCGGACGGCAATGTCCGGGACGCCAGCCGAAGCTCGATGCGGGCGAACGGGCGCTTCAAGCCGGGTGGTACCGCGAGCGGCCCTCGTCCCAGGCAGACGAGACGGCCGCTTTTTTGTGCGAGGCTTCGCGGCGCGGACCGACGCCTTGCGGGCGCCGAACACCGCGCACGGCGGGGAGAGAGGAGACGGAATGAAGCTGAACGGGTCGCAGATCCTCAGTCGCTGTCTGCAGGAAGAGAAGGTCGAGGTCATCTTCGGCCTCCCGGGCGGCACGATCATGCCGCTGTACGACGAGCTGCACAAGCATCCGTTCCGCCACGTGCTGGTCCGCCACGAGCAGGGCGCGGCGCACATGGCCGACGGCTACGCCCGCGTCAAGCGCGACGTCGGCGTGTGCATGGGTACGTCCGGTCCGGGCGCGACGAACCTGGTCACCGGCATCCTGAACGCCCACATGGATTCGGCGCCGCTCGTCGCGATCACCGTCAACGTGCTCTCCTCGCTAATCGGCGCCGACGCCTTCCAAGAAGCCGACATCTCCGGGATCACCATCCCGGTCACGAAGCAGAACTACTTCGTGCGCTCGGTGAAGGACCTGGCGCGAACGATGAAGGAGGCGTTCTACATCGCCCGCAACGGTCGCCCGGGCCCGGTCCACATCGACATCCCGAAGGACGTGCTGCTCCAGGAGACGGAGTTCCGCTACCCGGAGAAGGTGGACCTGCCGGGCTTCCAGCCGACGCTCGAAGGCAGCATGGTCCAGATCCGCAAGGCGGCCCGCCTGATCGAGCAGGCCCGGCGGCCGGTCATCCTGGCCGGCCAGGGCGTGCTGATCTCGCGGGCGATGGACGAGCTGCGCGCGCTGGCCGAGAAGGCCCGCATCCCGGTCGTGACCACCCTGCTCGGGATCTCCGGCTTCCCACAGAGCCACGAGCTGTCAGCGGGCTGGCCGGGCATGCATGGCTTCGTCTACTCGTCCTACGCGATCGACCAGTCCGACCTGGTGATCGGGATCGGCAACCGCTTCGACGACCGCTGCTGCGGCAAGTTCTCGGCGTTCGCCCCGCACGCCAAGATCGTCCACATCGACATCGACCCGGCCGAGATCGGCAAGAACCTGCGGACGGACGTGCCGATCGTCGGCGACGTCAAGCGCGTGCTGCGGAAGCTGATCCCGGAGATCGGCGAGTGCGAGTCGCACGAGCCGTGGCTCCAGCAGATCGACAACTGGAAGCAGCAGTACCCGCCGAAGACGTACCCCGAGGACACGCCGGAGCTGTACACGCCCCAGGTGATCCAGAAGCTATACAAGCTCACGAAGGGCGAGGCGCTGGTCGTCGCCGACGTCGGCCAGCACCAGATGTTCGCCGCCCAGCACTACCGCTTCGATGAGCCGGACATGTGGCAGACCTCCGGTGGACTCGGCACGATGGGCTTCTCGCTGCCGGCGGCGATCGGCGCGCAGCTCGCCCGGCCGGACAAGCAGGTCTGGGCGATCGCCGGCGACGGCTGCTTCCAGATGAACATCCAGGAGCTGGCCGTCTGCGTGACCGAGAACATCCCGGTCAAGATCGCGATCATCAACAACGCCTACCTCGGCATGGTCCGCCAGTGGCAGGAGCTGTTCTGGAACCGCAACTACCAGCATGTTGACCTGGCCGGGCCGCCCGATTTCGTCAAGCTGGCCCAGGCGTACAGCATCCCGGCCTGGCGGGCGAGCCTGCCGGGTGATGTCGAGCCGGCGATCCAGGCCGCGATGGCGTACCCCGGCCCGGCAATCATCGAGTTCCAGGTCTCGCGTGAGGAGAACGTCTTCCCGATGGTGCCCCAGGGCGCCGGGCTGGCCGACGTCATCCCGGACGTCCCGTACGTGCCGGCGGCGGTGCCGACGCCGACGCCGATCCCGGCCGCCGCGCCGGTCGCCCCGACGCCGGTCCACGCCCAGGGAGGGTCGACCCGATGAAGCACACGCTCGTCGCCACGATGGACGACAGCCCGGCCGTCCTGAACCGGGTGGTCAGCCTGTTCCGCCAACGCGGTTTCGCGATCGACAGCCTGACGATTGGCAAGACGCACGAGCCGCACGTCATGCGGCTGACGATGGTCGTCGACGGCTCGAAGACGGCCGTCGAGCAGGTCGTCAAGCAGCTCTACAAGGTGATCGAGGTCCGCAAGGTCTCCGACCTGACCGAGGACAAGACCGTCGAGCGCGAGCTGGCGCTGATCAAGGTGACCAGCAAGACGGCCCAGCTCCGCTCGGAGATCATGCAGGTCGTCGACATCTACCGCGCCCGAGTCGTCGACGTCGCGATGGGCTCGCTGACGGTCG
>JALYGH010000353.1 GCA_030777205.1 Chloroflexota bacterium | reverse complement strand
CGACGGGACCGCCCGGTCTCTCGCCGGGCTCGTCGGGGGAGAGAGCAAGCGGTCCCGTCATTCCCGGCGAGATCGCCGCTGAGCGCCGTCAGCGCACGTCCCCGCGCTGCCCGCCGGACCAGCCGATGGAGATGACGAACGCGCTCTCCTCGAGCGCCTCCACGTCGTGTGGCAGGTCCCGCTCGAGGATCAGCAGCCGCCCGGCTGGTAGCTCGATGTCCTGCCCCGGCACGCGAAGGCGCACCCGGCCCGTCAAGACCTGGACGACGGCCGTCCCGGGGGCCTGGTGCTCGCGAATGATCGCGCCGTGCTTGAGGACCGTCAGTACGACGCGAAGGTCGGCCTCCTTGATGAACGTCTTGGCGTTGCGGTCGCCTTGTGTCCAGGCCGGTTCCCGCCGGAGCGCGTGAGCCTCGTCCAAGAGGTCAAGGACGGTAACCGGTCCGCTCAACTCATGCGGGGGGCGTTGGGCGCTGCCGCTGGTCTGCCCCGGCGGGCGTTCTGGTGTAGCCATTGCTTCCTCCTTCGCTTCCTCCGTAGTCGGGATGAATCGCGCGGGCCGGCCGCGCGTCGAGCCGATCTCGCTGGTGCACACGCGTCACCTGGCGGGCATCAGCGTCGCCGCCCGCCGCTGCATGACCAGCAGGTTGACGATGAGGCAACCCAGGGAGATCTCCGAGAGCAGCATGAAGCCGATCGAGTAGGCTCCGGTCGCGTCGCGGACCAGTCCCATCAGGATCGGCGGGAAGAAGCCGCCGAGCCCGCCGGCCGCGCCGACCAGTCCGGTCACGGCACCGGTCTCGCGCGGGAACGTCTCGGCCACGAGCTTGAAGACCGCGCCGTTCCCGAGCCCGAGCGCCGCCGCCATCCCGAGGAACGCCACGGTGATGAGTGGGATGCCGGGCTGGAACGCCAGCACGATCGGCAACAACGCGACGACCAGGAACGTCGCATTCAGGACTGGCGCGCCGCCCCAGCGATCGGCGAGCGCACCGCCGACCGGGCGCATGAGCGTGGCGAGGACGACGAAGCCGGCGGCGCGGGCGGCGGCGTCCCCGCGCTCGAGGCCGAACGCGTCGACGAGGAAGGTCGGCAGGTAGACCGAGATGGCGACGAAGCCGCCGAAGGTCAGGAAGTAGAACAGGCTGAGGACCCAGGCCGTCGGACGCCTGAGCGGGGCGAGCCGCGCGCCCAGCGTGGCCGTGGGGCGCGGTCCGGGCGCATCCCGCCCGAATAGGAGCATCATTGCCCCCATGATCAGTACGACCGGCACGAAGACCCAGAACGCGAACGGCCAGCCGAGCGACGCGGCGACTGGCGGCGCCACGAGCGCCGACTCGGCCGTGCCGATGTTCCCCATCCCGTAGATGCCGAGCACCATCCCCTGCTTCTCCGGCGGGAACCAGCGGGCGACGAACGGCACGCCGATCGCGAACACCGCCCCGGCAACTCCGAGGACGAAGGCAACCGCGAGCAGCGAGCCGAACCCGGCCGTCAGCCCGGCCAGCACGAGCGGCAGGGCCAGGAAGAACAGGAAGCCGGCGAAGACGGAACGGCCGCCATAGCGGTCGGTCAGGATCCCGAGCGGGATCCGCGCGATCGACCCGAGGACGACCGGCACGGCGACCAGGAGACCCGCCTCGGTCGCTGACAGCCCCCACTGTTGGCGGAAAAGCGGCGCGAGCGGCGAGAGTAGGCTCCAGACGGCGAATCCGACCGTCATCGACAGCGTCGCGAGCGCGAGCGCCACCCACCGCGCGCCGCCATGATCGGTCGGCTGTCGGTCGGGAAGCGCCCCGGCCTCGCGAGGGGGCTGATCCGGCGGCTCGGACGGCGGCGCGCTCGGGGACGGCGCCCGCATGCGTTCAGTGGCGCGTTCTCCGGCCACGACTCCTCCTCGGGACGGGTCAGCGAGCCAGCCGAGGGCGTCGCCCCAGGACTTTCAGTACCGCGAGGCCGCCGACGAAGATCAGGCCCGAGACGAGTGCCGCCAGCCACACCTGGCGGCCGTGGCCGCCGAGATACAGCTCGAGCGCCACCGTCAGCAGCCAGAGCTGGGTGCCCAGCAGCAGCAGCCCGAGCATCAGCGCCGCCATGACGACGGCGAGCTGGCCGGGCGGCGGCGACCGGTCTTCCGAGCCGTGGATACTCTCGACGAGCGTCGCATACTCACCGGGAGAGATCGGGGCGCCGATCCCCGGGCCGCCGTAGCCCGGACCGCCGGCACCGGGCGGGACATAGCCCGGCTCGGCGAACTCTCGCGGCCCGTAGCCGGGCGTGTCGGGGTCGCCCGAGCGCGACGGGGCGGCATGCACGCGGCCGGGTCGGCCATCCGGGTCGGGATGGTGGTCCATCACGGCACCTCCTCCACGGCCACCAGCATGTCTCCCTCGCGACCCAGGACGATCTGGGGCAGCCGGCGCTGGGGCGGCCCGGCCACCACGTCGCCCGTCTCCACGTCGAAGACGCCCTCGTGGCACGGGCAGTAGAGCCGACGCTGCGCCGGCTGGAAGTACACCGCGCACGCCAGGTGGGTGCATTTCTGGCTGTAGGCGACGAACCGACCCCCGGGCAGGTGGAGCAAGACGGCCTGGTCATCGGGGTCCGGATAATTGAAGTAATACGCGCTGCCCTCGGGCACCCTGTTCGCCGGCACGATCGGCTTCGGCGCGCCGCGGCGTCGGTCGTCGAGCCAGCCGAGGACCGCCAGCACCGCCGTGCCGGCGAACAGCGTCCCGGAGGTCAGCACGGCGAAGCGCAGCAGCTCGCGCCGCGAGACGAGGTCGTCGGCGCCCCAGTGGTAGGGGAACGCGGCCCGCCAGCGGCCCGGCCGCACCCGGGCCGGCAGCGGCGTTCCCTCGGCGGCCATGCGTGCCACCCGGCTCAGGCGATCGGTCATAGCACCCAGGCCTCCTCGCGCGGACGCTCGGCCCGCCCGACATCCGCACGCGCCTCCCGGAGCAGGCCGGCCACGTCCAGCCGGGGCGACTCCTCGGCGACGACGTGGTAGACACGAGTCCGGACCGACTGGGCGCCGAAGTCGGTCAGGTTGATGGCTCGGCCCTGGCGCTGGTTCGCGAACTCCTCATAGTCGCCGTACCAGAGGGCCTGGGTCGGGCAGGCCTGCGCGCACCACGGCGTCAGGCCCTGGGCGGTGCGGTCGTAGCAGAGGTTGCACTTCTTCATCAGGCGGGCCTCGACGTCGAACTTCGGGACGCCGAACGGGCAGGCGTAGACGCAGTTGCGGCAGCCGATGCAGCGCGACGGCTCGGCCTGCTGGACCACCCCCTCCGGTGTGATCAGGATCGCCAGCACCGGGCAAACCTGGGCGCACGGCGCGACCGGATCGACGCAGTGCATGCAGACGGTCGGCTGGGTCGCGACGCTCCAGCCACGGTCGACGAAGTCGACCATCACCATGCTCTCGCCCTTGTGGGAGTCGCACTCGCGGCAGGCCGCCTCGCAGGCGCGGCAGCCGATGCAGCGCGACGGGTCGACGAATAGCGTCTCGATCGCCAAGGGTCGCTCCTCAGTATCGCTTCGCTTCCTGGGATGCCGGCGTCTTGGTCTCGCCGACGGCGTACGGGAACATCTTCGGGTTGGACTCCGGCGTGTAGTTCTCCCGCGCGGCCGTTCCGTTTGCCCATGCGGCGTCGAGGCGCTCCACCCGAGCCGCGCAGACCTTGTACTCGGGTATCTTGCACGTCGGGTCGACGGCCGGGTTGGTGAGCTGGTTCGCCGCACGTTCGTGGCCATAGTGGAACGGGATGAACAGCGTGTCCGGGCGGATCGTCGGTGCGACCACGGCCTTCAGCTCCATCGCGCCGCGCGGCGTGCGGACGCGCACGATCTCCCCATCGTGGATGCCGAGCCGCTCGGCCATCATCGGGTGGATCTCGACCCACGGCTCGGGCACCTGCGAGTTGAGGAAACCGAGCCGCCGGGTCTGGGTCCCGCTGAGGTAGTGGTAGACGACGCGGCCGGTGGTCAGGCGGAACGGGTAGTCGTCGCTCGGCTCCTCGGCCGGTGGCTCGTAGGTGACGGCGGACATCCTGGCCTTCCCGTCCTTGTGCCCGAACCGCTCGGCGAACAGGCGGGGCGTGCCGGGGTGGTCCTCGGTCGGGCAGGGCCAGAAGATGCCGCCCCGGGCCTCGATCTTCTCCCAGGTGATGCCGTAGTAGTCCGAGATGCCGCCGCGCGAGGCGACCCGCAGCTCGTCCCAGATCTCGCGCGGCCCGGCGTACTGGAAGAACTGCCCGCGCCCCATCCGGCGGGCCAGGTCGCACATGATCTCCCAGTCGCGGCGCGCCTCGCTGGGCGGCTTCGCGGCGGCGTTGATCTTGACCACCCGCCCTTCGAGGTTTGTCGTCGTCCCCTCGTCCTCGCACCAGACCGAGCCGGGCAGCACGACATCCGCCCGCTCGGCCGTCTCGGACAGAAAGAAGTCGATCACCACCAGCGGGTCTAGGCTGTCGAGCGCCCGCGCCACAACGGCGTTGTCCGGCAGCGAGACCATCCCTACAGCGTCACTTCGGCTGACCCAGCGATGGTGGCATCGCCCAGGAGGGCGAGGAGGCGCCGCCAGAGGCCGGTGTCGTTCCATAAGCGGTAGCGCTTGTAGGCCGTTTCCCACTTGCCGAAC
>JALYGH010000352.1 GCA_030777205.1 Chloroflexota bacterium | reverse complement strand
GAATCGCACGGTCGATCACTTCGCGCAGCTCCGCGAGGCGCCGGCCGCCACCCTCGCGACGCTGCTGACGGAGCGGGTCCCGCTCGCCGCCCGCTGGCTGCTGGCCCCGACCGGCGGCGTGGCGCTGCTAGCGCCACAGGTGCTGCTGATCGACCTGCCCGACGCTGCCGTCCTCGTCATGGCTGACAAGGAGCAGCGATTCCGCCGTCACTGGGTCGCGCCGACGTTGCCGATCATCTGGCTCGCGACGGTCGTCGGCCTGGCGAGGCTGCGTCATCCGCCCCTGCGGGCGCTCGGGATCGGCGCACTGGTCCTGGGCATGACCTGGACCTACGTACTCGACAGCGACCTGCCGGGCGGCGGCGACTCCGACCCGAGCGACCTGGTGTGGACGGAGCGGTCCGAGCAGATGGACTACCTGGTGCGCCGGGTGCCGCCGGATGCCTCGGTGGCCGCGAGCCGGCGGGTGCTCGGCGACCTGGCGAACCGCGCCGAGCTGTACGTGTTCCCGCCAAGTTACATGGGCAAGCTCTGGCCGCCGAACCGGCGGCCCCAGGTCTACCTGCTCGATCTGACCAACGACGGCACGCGCGAGGCGCTCCTCGGACGCCAGAGCCCGCTGCGCACCACTCGGACTCCGTACGCCATCTGGCTCGCCGGACCGGACGGGATGCTGCTGGCCGAGCGGCCGCCCGCCCCGGTGACGCCGGTCGAAGGTGACTCGGCCGGTATTCGCCTCACCGGCCTCGACGCCACACGCGACGACGACTCGCTCGACGTGACCCTGCACTGGAGCGCGACCCACCGCCCGGACCGGGCGCTCACGCGCGTCGTCCGCGTCCTGGACGCAGGCGGCGGCGTCATCGCCGAGCGGCGCGGGACGGCGCTGGACGAGCTGTTCCCGACGACCGAGTGGCCCGCCGGTCAGATTGTGCTCGACCGACTCCGCATGCCGCTCGAAGGCCGGGCGCCGCTGACCGTGGCCGCCGGCTGGGAAACCGAGCGCGGCCAGCCCGATCTGATCGAGGTACCGCTGCCGTAGGGAGGCTTCATCGCGGCCGAGAGGGCCACCGCCTCGCCGCCGCGTTTGCCGCACTCGATAAGCCTAGACCCGATCACCCGTTCTGCGCGTTTCGTGCTGCACCGTGCGCGAGACGTCGGCCGACGGGCGATATCACCGCCTCGTAGGCATGGATGATGGTGCACGAGACGTTCCGGTCGTAAAGCGAATTCGCCGCACCATGAACTCGCTTGGCTTGCTGCTGCTGGATCTCCTGCGCCTGGCGGAGACGCCCCTCTATTCGTCGCACGCGTGGCTCGGCGACCGGGTCGGCCGCCACATCTCGTTGGCCGAGTTCCTTGCGCTGGTGCAGGAGCTGCTCGACCGGAACTATGTCCGCCTGTGGTCGACCGACGCCGAGTCGGGGGAGACGCCGAGTCGGGGGAACGGGACGAGCGTCACGTCCTGCCTCCCAAACTGGTGCAACGCTACGCGGCACTCGGCCACGCCGGCGATCGATACGACCCGCTCGGTCTGAGCCTGACGCTCGGACCGAAGGCCGGCCTGAACCTGGAAGTAGACTGGGAGATCGACCTGGACTTCGAGCGCGGGACGTTCGATCTCAGCGCCACACCATCCACCGCGAGTGGTGCGCTCCGGCAGTTGGAACGCTACTTTCCCGGTGTCGGCATCGTGCCGGACGCGACGACGCACGAGTGACGCGGAACCCGCATCGTCGGCCGCCTCCACATGCAGGAAGCGCCGACTCCCAAGGCGGATACGCTGCCCGGCTGATTCGTGGCAATAATCGTCCAACGGCGCAAATCGGTGTGACGGTCAGGCGGTCAGCCGGCGGCCCCGCGCCGCGTCCTCTACCCCGCGGACCAGTTCGGCGCGGGAAGGGTCAGCAGGAGTGCCTCCGAGCCCCGACCCAATACGCCACTATCCCCACCCCTTGCTGCCGGCACACGCCGGAAAGTCGGAGAGTCGCGCAGGGGCCACGCACGATGGCTGGCTGGAGATCCCGAAGCGAGCTCGAACGCCACTTCCGTCGCCATCACCGCCTGCTCGGCGTCCGCTCGGTCGCGGCGTACGACGCCAGCGCTTGCGAGACGATCGACCTCGGCACCTATTTCGAGTATCGCGACCTGGAAACCGGCGAGCCGCGCGTCGGGTACTATCATCGAGAGACGCGGCGGTTCGACGGCCTCACTGACGATGAGACCACCATCCTGACGCACTTCCGCTGCCCGGAGGGCTACGTGCGAAACAACCTGCGAGGGAGCACCTACCCATGACACGGGCACCGTCGCGCGCGGCGAGTCCCGCCCCGATACTCGCGGCCATCTATCGCCACGTCGGCGACGCTCACCAGCGGCTCGCCACCGCCGCCCACCTAGACGACGACCTGGCGGCGGCGTGCCTCGAAGACCTCTACGCGGCGCTGGAATTGTTAGAGGACGCCGAGCCGTCGCTCCGCGCCAAGGCGACCGCGGACTGAGGCGTCGTCAAGGATCAAGTTCCCGTTTTCGGTCTGCTCGCTACCGACGTGCTGCCCTCGTCCGCCCCAGAGACGAAGTGGACCGCCACGGCAGACGAGCGGGAAGTTGTTTCTTGAGACCCCTAAGGCACCGCCTCGGCCGCCACGCCCTCTCTGAGCGACCAGATCGTCAGACGTCGACCATTAGCCGGGCCCGCCGCCACGCCGGTCGCTACGGCGGCGGCTATACTCTCGGCATGGGGACAGCCGTCTCGCTTCCAGACGACCTGTTCGAGCAGGCGGAACGCCTGGCGAAGCAGCGGAACATCCATCGCGGCGAGCTGGTCGCGGAGGCGGTCCGCGAGTACGTCGCCCGCCACGACCCCGATGCCGTGACCGAGGCCCTCAACCGGGTTATCGACCAGGAAGGTGCCGACCTCGATTCTCCGTTGCGGGCGGCGGCCCGTCGCACGTTCGAGCGGGTGGAGTGGTAATCGGCCAGGGGCAGATCCGGTGGGCAGACCTTCCCGAGCTGGTAGCGTCCGGCCCTGCTCTCCGGCGTCCGGTCGTCGTCCAGGGCGACAGCTTCAATCGGAGCCGCATCTCGACGGTGGTGTGCGTGCCGCTGACCAGCACCGTCCGCCTGGCGAACGCCCCCGGCAATGTCCTCCTCTCGGCGCGCTCTACCGGCCTGCCTCGCGATTCGGTCGCGAACGTCTCCCAGATCGTGACCCTCGACAAAGACGTCCTGACGGACTACGCGGGTGAGGTGCCGCTCGCCCAGCTCAGGCTCATGCTGGCGGACATCGATCTCGTGCTTGGACGCTGAGCGGCGCATCACTCCGCCACCTTCGCCGTCGTTCGGGACGCGAAGCCGGCCGGCTGCCGCGCGCTCGTCTGAATGGTCAGACCGTCAGCCGGCGTCCCTGGGCGGCGTCCTCGGCGCGGCGGACCAGCTCGGCACCCGTCACGGCCGGCGGGAGCGCCTCGACCGGCAGGGTCTCGTCCTCCGCCATCAACGACAACGCCTCGACGGGCCATCCTTTGCCGACCAGCTCGCGCACGAGCGCCAGCGCCTCGTCCTCGGTCTCCCGGTAGCCGATCAGGTTGCCGCTCTCGACGTCCCACAATTCCCACTGCATGCCGTCAGTGTACCCTACGCCGGCTCCACGGCGACGACCAACCCCATGAGCATCGCCGGGTCGCCCCAGATTGTGTGATGCCCTTCACCCCGCGTCCGCTCTATCCGAGTGGAACCATCGAGCGGCACGCGCAGGACAGCGATGAAGGATCCGAGAACCGGAGAGGTGCGGAGCTTCCGCCTCGCCTGGGCCGCCGTGCTGTAGACGGACAGCCCATCCCACACGCGCGCGTCCTCCGGATCGTCCGGTACCGGGCGGCCGCGTGCCAGGTTCGACAAGAAATCATCGAGCGTCGGCGGGTCCGTCCGCACGATGCGGTGAAGTAGCCGGTACCCCTGGTCTGTCATGCCGTGTTCGCCACGCTGGCGATTGTACCGGCTGGCAGCAGTTAGAGCGTGGAGGTCGCCCTATCGCCCACAGCTGCGGACGAGCCGGCTCGGGCTCTACCGAGGTGGCTATACTCGGGTGGATGAGGACTGCCGTGTCGCTTCGAGCCGACGCGGTCGAGCAGGTGAAACGCCTGGCGAAGCAGCGGAGCACTATCTTGAAGGCAGTTGAGCCGGGCAGAACCTACGAGTCGTGGGGCATCACGACGAACAACCTGGTCGAGGCGTGCGACACCAAAGCCGACGCGCTGACGTTCGTCCGCGCCTACGCGGCACAGCATGGCCGCCAGTATGCCCTCTCTTAGGTCTTGCTCTGGGATGACGACGCGGCGGACCTGCCGGGCCAGATCGCCGTGGGATCGGCCCTCCTGGCCCGCGCCGAGGCCACCGATCCACCACCCCAATCCCCATCTCCGGTGACGCAGCAGCCGCCTCGATAGCCCGATCGACGTAGGCAGGAGTCGATTCCGTCCGATGACACGGGCAATGTACCGTGAGTGAGCTACTACTCCGCCCACGACGCTCACCCCATCGGGAGAAGCGACGCCCGCCCCGACGCTCGCGGCCTTCTACCGCCACGTCGGCGACGCCCACCAGCGGCTCACCACCGCCGCCCACCTGGACGACGACCTGGCGGCGGCGTGCCTCGAAGACCCCTACGCGGCGCTGGAATTATTAGAGGACATCGAGCCGTTGCTCCGCGCCAAGGCGACCGTGGACTAAAGCGCCGCCTCGGCCGCCACTAACTGCGCCTTCGCTTCTCGGCCGTTCGCCTGCCCACGTCAAGGAGGGCATCCGCCGCCTCGCTCGCCGCCGTCCTGGTTGGTCACGTGGCCGGCCGCGACGCCCGCATCTGACGGGTCAGGCCGTGCGACGCCGCCCTGGGAGGCCTCAGCACGGCGGACCAATTCGGTGCCCGACACTGCCCGCGCGAGTGCCTCGACCGGCAGCGACAGCGCCTCAGCAGGCCAGCCCTTCCCGACCAGCTCGCGCACGAGCGCCAGCCCCTCGGCCTCGGTGTCGAACGTCCCGACCAGGTTCGCTGTATCGACGGTCCACAGTTCCCAGTGCATGCTTTCAGTGTGCCTCTCACGCGGGCACCACGCGGGCGTCGATTCACCCCCCAACCGTCACCTTCGCCGAACCCCCGCCGCCCTGCCAGCGCCCGCTTTGGCGACACGCTGCTGTCCGGTAAGCCCACTCCCTTGCCGGCGTGCTCCTCGGCGTTCGACCGGAGCAGACGCACCGACGCCCACGACACGGCGCGTGCAACTCTGCTAGCCGCAGAGTTCCGTCACACTCCTTGGACGGTGTATCTTTGTGGGGAGGTTCTTTCCCAATGGGTCAGTCCGACTCGGAGCAGGCGGAACGGGACGATGTCCCGCTCAGCCCGACGACTGGCCCGATTCTACCGCCCGGCGCCGAGGAGAGAACCTACCACAGACGTGAAAGCCCATCTCAGACCCTCGAAACGGCACTGCTCCAACGTCAGAGTGGCGAGATCTGGGGAGGCACACCCAGAGGTGGCAATTGGCCGACGGTGCAGGCCTACCGAGATCCCCTGCCAGACGGGGTCAATGGAATTGAGTTCGTCACGGCCGTCCAGCCCAATCCGGGCGGGCCGCTGTATCCCGGAGCCGAGGCACGATGGAGTAATCCACCCAATTCCGCCGTCCAGGTCCGAGGAGACTACGCAGTTATTACGGCCCGGGTTACAAGGATCGTACACCCAGACCAGGTGAGATGAATGCTGAAAGTCTCCGGAATCACTGACCGTCGATTACATCGTTGTAACTCCTGATCAAGCCCTGAGGTGACATATCTCCATGAAAGACTCTTCAGAGATTGCTGACCAAGTGTTCGGACCCATCCGGCCGCGTTCTCCGGAGAAGAGCATGCATGAGGTCATCTTGCGATTGAGCAAGGAAACAGCCCAGGAGCTTCGTGACCTGATCTACATGCATGGCGAACACATCGCAGCTGGAGCGCCGATCAACGACATGGGGTGGGAAAGTAACGAAAGGTTGGCGCGGGTACTGAGATCGATAGAAGCACAACTCGGGAGGACGGCGATGTACGGAGCGCCTGCCCCTCCTTCCGACGCCGTGCTGTGAACTTGCAGCTTGCCTGACTGAGTCCCGCGTAGTTCGTCACTGGGAAGGAGTGAGCGCGGCATCGAGCAGTTGGCGTCTCAGGAGTTCTGCTTCGCAGCATCTCGCGCCAAGGAACTGCGAGGATCGGCTGTGTGTACGGGTGCGAGATTACAACTCTTGTTCGTTTGGGTGGTCGAAGACAGCCGAGGTCGCCTGCGCCGGTGACTCGAATCTTGCTCGACCGATCCTGGCCGACCCTGCGGGAGCCGGCCCAGAGGCGTCCGCCCGGGTGCGTCGCTGGCGCACTCAATAGGCCCACTCCGAGGGTAGATCCTCCACGGAGCGCCCGAATACTGCCCGTGGGGGTCCGCAATGCCTCCCGCCCGTTTTCCTGGCCCAGCTCGTCTTCCCCTCGCCGGCGGCAGGGCGTGGGGGCCGGAGGACGTGGGTACTGACCACGTCCGACTGCGTCGGGTGAGGGCCGTTCTTGCGAGAACGAACCCAATGCCCTCCTGGTACGCGCGGTTCCTGTACCACCGAAAGCCAACCGGCGACTACGAAAAGCCATCCAGGTACCACCCGGATACCACCGTCAGACGGCACATGCAGGCACTTCCGCGTGGAATATGCCCCCACTCGATCGCCGGTGCCGACCCCGCCCGGAGCCGCCGAGCCAATCTACCGCTTGCCTGCCCAGGCCTTCGGGACGGCCGGCTCGTCGGCGGCCAGCAGCCGCTTCAGCTCCAGCACCTGGTCGCGGATCAGCGCCGCCTTCTCGAACTCCAGGTCCTTCGCCGCCTGCTTCATCTGGAGCTCGAGGTCCTTCACCAGCCGCGCCATCTCATCCTTCGGCATCGTCGGCGCCGCCCCGTCCGCCGCGTACTCGACCGCCGCCTCGGCCACCGCCTTGACCCGGTTCGAGATGTCGCGGATCGACTTCTTGATCCCCTGCGGCGTGATCCCGTGGCGCTCGTTGTACTCCAACTGGATCCGACGGCGGCGGTACGTCTCGTCAATCGCCCGCTGCATCGAGCCGGTCACGTTGTCCGCGTACATGATGACGTGCCCCTCGACGTGGCGCGCCGCCCGGCCGATCGTCTGGATCAGCGCGCTCTCCGAGCGGAGGTACCCCTCCTTGTCGGCGTCGAGGATCGCCACCAGCGACACCTCCGGCAGGTCGAGGCCCTCGCGCAGCAGGTTGATCCCGACCACCACGTCGTACACCCCGAGCCGCAGGTCGCGCAGGATGTCTATCCGCTCCAGCGTGTCAATCTCCGAGTGGAGGTACTGGACCTTGGTCCCCAGCTCGCGCAAGTAGTCGGCCAGGTCCTCGGCCATCCGCTTGGTCAGCGTCGTGACCAGCGCCCGCTCGCCGCGCTTGACCCGCGCCTGGATCTGCTCCATCAGGTCGTCGATCTGGCCCTTGGTCGGCTTGATCTCGATGCTCGGGTCGATCAGCCCGGTCGGTCGGATCAACTGCTCGACGACCTGCTCGGAGTGCTCCAGCTCATACGGGCCGGGCGTCGCCGAGACGTAGACCGCCTGGCCGACGTGCTTCTCGAACTCGTCCCACTTGAGCGGGCGGTTGTCGAGTGCCGAGGGCAGGCGGAAGCCGTGCTCGACCAGCACCTCCTTGCGGGCGCGGTCCGAGTGGTACATCCCGCGCACCTGCGGCAGCGTCATGTGCGACTCGTCGACCAGCAGCAGGAAGTCGTCCGGGAAGTAGTCGAGCAGCGTCCAGGGCGTGCTGCCGGGGGCCCGTCGGGCCATGTGCCGCGAGTAGTTCTCGACGCCGGTGCAGACCCCCGTCTCGCGCAGCAGCTCCAGGTCGAAGTTGGTGCGCTGCTTCAGCCGCGCCGCCTCGAGGATCTTCTCCTCGCGCTCGAGCTGCGCGACCCGCTCCTCCAGCTCGGCCTCGATGTCCTCGATCGCCGCCAGGAGCTTGTCGCGCGTCGTCACGAAGTACTTGGCCGGGTAGATGTCGACGGCCGCCCGCTCGACCAGCAGGTTGCCGGTCAGCGGGTCGACCTCGCTGATCTTCTCGATCTCGTCGCCCCAGAACTCGATCCGGATCGCGATCTCCGAGCCGGCCGGGTGGACCTCGAGCGTGTCGCCGCGCACGCGGAACGTGCCGCGCTTGAAGTCGTAGTCGTTCCGCTCGTAGTAGATCTCGGTCAGGTGGCGCAGCACCCGGTCCCGCTTGCGCGACTCGCCGCGCCGCAGCGACACCACCGCCTGCCCGTAGTCCTCCGGCGCGCCCAGGCCATAGATGCAGGAGACCGAGGCGACCACCAGCACGTCGCGGCGGGTCAGGATCGACTGCATCGCCGAGTGGCGAAGGCGGTCGATGTCCTCGTTGAGGATCGTCTCCTTCTCGATGTACGTATCCGTGCGCGGGACGTACGCCTCGGGCATGTAGTAGTCGTAGTAGGAGACGAAGTACTCGACGGCGTTCTCCGGGAAGAACTCCTGGAACTCGGCGACGAGCTGGGCGGCCAGGGTCTTGTTGTGGGCCAGCACGAGCGTCGGCCGCTGGACCTGCTCGACCAGCCAGGCCATCGTGGCGGTCTTGCCGCTGCCGGTCACGCCGAGCAGCGTCTCGTGGCGGAGGCCACGCCGGACCCCCTCGGCGAGCTTCTCGATGGCCTGGGGCTGATCGCCGGTGGGCTCGAAGTCGGAGACAACCTTGAACTCGGGCATCAGGGACCAATTGTACCAGGAATGGCGCCGGCCGAACCGAACGGATGTGCGACCGGCGGTCCCGGGCGGGAGCGGCCGGAAGCCGCTCTCCCGGGCACAAGGAGAGGGCGCCGGGGCGAGGATCTTTTCATTCCCCGGCCAGTCCCCGCAACACGGCCGCCGTCTCCGAGTTGGCCGGGAAGAACGACTCGATCGCCAGCTCGGCGACGGTGATATCGAGCGGGGTGCCGAATGCAGCCACGATGCTGAAGAAGGCCAGCTCGCGGTCGGCATGGCGGATGCGCAGCGGCACGACATCGCCCGGGCCGGGCAGCTCGACGTCCGGCTCGGGCTGGTCGCATGGATAGGCGCGCAGCTCGTCGTAGAGGGCGGCGAGGGCCGGGTCGGCGGTGAGCGCGACCTGGCGGCGCAGCCGGCCGAGCAGGTGGGCCCGCCACTCGCCGAGGTTGACGATGCGTGGCGCCATGCCGTCAGGGTGGAGGCTCGCCCGCAACACGTTGGCCGGCGGCGCGAGGAGCTCCGGCGGCAGCTCGGCGGTGAACAGCGCGACGCTCCGGTTGGCGTCGACCAGGTTCCAGCTCCGGTCGACGACGATGGCGGGATACGGCTCGTGGCCGGTCAGCACCTGACTAAGCGCCGCCCGCACGGCCGCCAGCTCGGCGGAGTCGAGCGACGACTCCGAGTAGATCGGGGCGTAGCCGGCCGCAACCAGGAGCCGGTTGCGCTCGCGGAGCGGCAGCTCGAGATGCTCGGCGAGGCGGAGGACCATCTCCCGGCTCGGGGTGGAGCGCCCGGTCTCGACGAAGCTCAGGTGTCGGGTGGAGATGTCCGCGTCGAGGGCGAGGTCGAGCTGGCTGCGCCGCCGACGCTCGCGCCACTCGCGGAGCAGCTCGCCCACCGGCCGCCGGTGGCGCTCGACCGCTCCACCGGTCCCTGCCGCTCCGCGTGGTCCGGCTGTCGGTATCACACCCTGCCTCCACGCCGATGCTACGATGGCGACATCGGGCGATGTGCCGATTCCGAGGAGTCGCCATCAGCCTGCGCCGACGTCGATGCTACGCCCCCGGTCGCCATAACTCTATTACTCCTGAGGTCATCGACACGCCGCGTCGCATGCTCCAGCATGAGGACAGGCCGCCACGCAGTTCGGCGAGCCACCGCCGAGATCGTCGGCATGGAGGATAAGGCAGTTGAGCGACACGCAGGCGATGACCGCGATCGGCACGCTGGTCGATCGGTACTTCGCAGTCTGGAACGAGGCCGACCCAGTCCGACGCCATGAGCTGATGGTGGCGACCTGGTCCGAGGACGCGGGCTACCTCGACCCGATGTTCGCCGCCACCGGGCACGACGCCCTCGACGCGCTGGTGACCGGGGTGCACGCCCAGTTCCCCGGGCACCGCTTCCGACTGACCGGCGCCGTCGATAACCACCGTGATCGTGCTCGCTGGAGCTGGGAGCTCGTCGGACCCGATGGTGCGCCGGTCGTGGCCGGCGTCGACTTCGCCGTGCTCGCGCCCGACGGTCGCTTGCGCGAGGTCACCGGCTTCTTCGAGCCGCCGGCCGCGGCCTCCTGACGCGCCGCGGCGCATCGGAGCCGCGGTTGGTGCGGCGAATTCGGAAAGGACTGACTCATGACGACACCTGGAGCGCGAATCAACCCTGCCATCGCGTCGGGCGCGCTTGGCGGCCTGTCGGCGGTCGGACTCGGCGCGCAGCGCGACCAGAATGGCCGACCCCGGAGCGGCATGATCGGTCGTCCCCGGAGCGGGCCGGGGTCGGCGCTCACGTACCTGCGCCTGTTCCGTCGGGTGGTCGTCGCACTGGCGCTCGTCGGCGCGGCCGTCGCGTGGGTCTGGGAGCTGCCGTGGCTCGCGGCCGCCGGCCTGGCCATCGCGACCCTGAATTCCGAACAGTAAGGGGGTCAAGAGAGCATCGGCTGAGCGCGGTGGTACGCCTCCGGGTGTAGCGACCAACCGGAGGGGTGTGCCATGGCTCAGCCGACGCCGG
>JALYGH010000351.1 GCA_030777205.1 Chloroflexota bacterium | reverse complement strand
GTCCTCGAGCTTGCGCCGCAAGCGATAGACGGTCACCCGCACCACGTCGGTCGCCCCGGGGTCGTCGTACCCCCAGACCTGCTTCAGGATCGTGCGGGTCGGGACGACGGTACCGGCATTGGTCATCAAGAACTGGAGCAGGCGGAACTCGGTGACGGTCAGATCGAGCCGCCGGCCATCCTTCGTCGCCGTGTGCTCTGCGATGTCGAGCGCGATGGGGCCGAGCTCCAGTCGTCGGCCGACCGGTTCGGGGGCCTCCCCCCTCTGCCCAGTCCGCCGGAGATGGGCGCGGACGCGGGCGACCAGCTCGCGGTGGCTGAATGGCTTGAGGACGTAGTCGTCAGCGCCGAGCTCGAGCGCCTGCACCTTGTCGTCCTCCGCGCCCCGCCCCGTAAGCATGATCGCCGGGATCTGGCTGCGGCGCCGCAGCTCCTTCAGGACGTCGAGGCCGCTCCCGGCCCCGAGGTTGACGTCGAGGAGGGCGAGATCAGCGTTGGCCTGCTCGAGGAGCCGGAGCGCCGTCAGCACGTCGTGGGCGGGCAGCACCGAGAACCCCGCGCGCCGCAGGACGTAGTTCAGCAGATCGACCAGCTCGCGATCGTCTTCGACGACAAGGATGGTGGTCATACCTCACGTTCCCGGGCAGCGGGCAGCGTGAACCAGACGCGCGTGCCGACGTCGACCTGGCTCTCGACTCCGATACTGCCTCCGTGTGCCTCGATGATCCCTTTGGCGATCGCCAAGCCGAGGCCGATCCCCGGTTCATCGTAGCCGGGCCTGACTCGGTAGAACCGCTCGAACAGCCCCGCTCGCTGCTCGTCGGCAATGCCAGGTCCGCGGTCCTCGACGGTGACCCGAACGTGGTCGTCGGCCTGCTCGGCCCGGATTCGGATCACCTCACCCTGCGGGCTGTACGTGGAGGCGTTTCTCACCAGGCTCGTGAGCACCTGCCGCGCGTAGCGCCGATCGGCCAGCACGTGGGAGGTGACCTCCGCAAGGTCGCGCTCGATGTGTTGCTCACGAGCATCGAGCACCGGCTGGACTGCCTCCAGCGCGTCGTCGACGATCAGGGCCAGGTCGACCGGTTGTGGGCTCACGTGGAAACGGCCGGATTGGATCGTGCCCGCGCTGAGCAGCTCCTCCATCAGGTCGTGCAAGCCGACCGCGGTGCGGCGGGCCGAGCTAACCAGGCGGTCGAATTCGCTCGTGCTGAGATTGCCATACTCGGTCGCCAGGATGTCGAGCGTATTGCCCAGCACCGCCAGCGGTCCCCGCAGCTCGTGGGCGACGCTGTAGAGGAGCTGTTCGCGCAATCGGTTCAGCTCGGCATGTCGCGAGATGTCGTGCACGACATAAACATCGCCAATCGGCACCCGTCCGTCGTCGAGCCTGGTTCGGCTCACCTCGACGACCAGCGTCCTGCCGGTTGCATCCTCAAGGGGCCCTTCCCAGGTAGACTTCCCGTCCCCGTCCTCCCCAATAGCGACGAGGGGGAGCAGATCTTGGATGGGCCGTCCGTAAAGGCGCGCGGCACCGCCGAACAGATCGAGAGCGGCCCTGTTGAAGCCGGTGACGCGGCCATCTGCCGAGGTCGTCAAAATCGGCTCGTGCAGGGCGGCGAAGAGGTCCCGGTAGCGAGCCTCGGTGTTGGCGGCATCGATCAGACTGGCGTGGATACTGAGATCGGCCACGTGGGGTTCCTCGCCGGGCGGCGCCGGCTCCGAATCCTTGCCTCTACGGCGGGCACACGGACAATTCGACACTCCTGCACGCGCGTCGCGGGTGCATGGTAGATCATCCCGGCGGGACGGTGCCAGAAGCAGCGCCGAATGATGCAGGGTCAGGGTGCGGGCAAGAATACGGTTCAATGCCATTGATTGGCTTCAAGCTCGGGCCCAGCGCGGCCCGGATGCACGGGCCGCTGCTGGGCGTCATCGCGCCTGTCAGCCCGGCGAATGTTTCGATGCTCTCGCCCGGGCTCTGGCACAACATTGCATGCTTGGGCCACAGCGTCTGACGGTACCCCCCGTCAACGAAGAGCGCTTCCTCGCGGCGATCGGTGAGGACCGATACTGCCAGGCGCTCCGCACGGAGCGGACCGTCGCGGAGGGGATGCGCTGCGCCCAATCCCATCGCCGCAGTGGGTCAGTCGCGGATGCCCTCGATGATGCTGACCGTTGAGGGCGTCGGTATGACCCGCGTCGGCCGGAAACCGGCCGCCGCCAGCAGCGCTCGGTACTCCGCCTCGGTCCGCTCGCCGCCGCCGGTGAGTACGAGCATCTGCACGTCCACCATCTTGCCGAAGTGGGGCTCGTTCCCGGGCGGGATCAGCGTCTCGACGATCAGGAGCCGCCCGCCGGGCGCCATCGCCTGGTGGCAGCTCCGCAGGATCACCAGCGCGCGCTCATCGTCCCAATCGTGGATGACGTTGCTCATGACGTAGACGTCCGCACCGGCCGGCACCGCCTCGAAGAAGTCCCCGGCCACGAGGTCGCACCGCCCCGCCAGACCGGCCGCGTCGATCCGGGCCCGCGCGCCGTCGATCACCGCCGGCTGGTCGAAGAGGATGCCCCGGACTCCGGGATGCGCCTCGAGGATCGTCGTCAGCAGGACCCCGTGCCCGCCGCCGACGTCACAGACCACCCCCGCATCCGAGAAGTCGTAGGCGCGGGCAACGGTGACGTCGGCCATGCCGGCCCGACCGGTCATCGCCGCGTTGAACACCACGGCCGCCTCGGGCTCGCGCGCCAGGTAGCCGAAGAAGTCGATCCCGTGGACGTGCTCGAACGCCGGCTCGCCCGTCCGGACGCTGTGCATGGCGTCGCCCCAGGCCTGCCACATCCACGGCTCGCCCTGCATGATGACGTAGTTCCGCGCCGACCCCGGCGCATCGCTCCGGAGCAGTTGGGCAAGCGGGGTCAGCTCGAACGCGCGCTCCCCGACCTCGGCGAAGATGCCGACGGTGGCCAGCACGCGCAGGGCGCGGTAGAGCGACGGGGCGTGCGTGTCGGTAAGCCGCGCCAGCTCGTCGCAGTTGCGCAGACCCTCCGCGAGGAGGTCCGCGATCCCGAGCTTCGCGGCGATGTGGAGCATCTGGGTGACGCGGGCGCCGCCCATCAGGCGCAAGAGGGCCGCCTGCTGCTCCGCGGTGGCCAACTGCGTGCTGGACTCCTGAGTGACCGGTGTGTGAGCCATCTGCTCCCCTCCGATCCCGTCGCTGCCCCGAGAGGCACAACCTGTCAGCCCGACGCAACCCAGACGCGAACCATCGTCGCCATTGTGGCCCTCGTCGGTCGCGCCGTCAAGAGGTTCCCGGTCGCCCGGACGGGCCACCGTGCCGGTCGGCTTCAAAGAACCATCGCCGGCCCGGGCGCGGCGCGAGACGACCGTCCACGGCGTCAGCGGACCTGGATGCGGGCGACTTCGTAGCGGTGGAGCGGGTCGGCGCTCGACCCGAGCCGCGGGTCGCCGGCCGTGATCGGCAGATCGGTCTTCGCCTTGCTGTCGTAGACGCCGACGACCACGGCGTACTCGCCGGCCGGCGCGGCCGGCGGGACCTCGAACGTCGAGGTCTGCAACAGCCACTGGCCGGGCGTCCAGTCGACCAGTCCGATGGCCCGACTGCCGAGCGACAGCTCCTCGTCGCTCCAGGACTGGCCATCCGGCCCGCGCAACTCGGTGATGACGTGGTAGTCGACCGAGGCGCGCCCGAGCGCCTCCCACTCGTACGTCACGCCGACGTTGCCGTCCCGCCCAAGCTCCTGCCGGTCGAGGGCGAACCCGGTCAGGCGCAGGATGCCGCCGAAGTCGACGGCTGTCGGCGTGCCGATGAACCCGGCGAGGTCCTGGCGGGCCCGGGCCAGGTCGGCGTCCTTCTGTAAGTAGAGCACGCCGGGGGAGTCGCCGCCGCGCGAATACACTTTGAATGGGACGAATTCGTCGTCCAGCCAGTCCCTGAACGTCTTGAGCGGACGCAGGCGATCGGTCCAGAGGACCACCATCCGCGTGTCGTACTCCTGGCCGGCCGCTACGATCATGTCGCCGGTCAGTTCGCGCGCGCGCACACGGGTCTTCGACGGGTCCGCCAGCTCGGGCGGGACGAGCCGCTGGGCGAGAAATGCGAGGTACGGGTGGTCGGTGACGAGGAAGTCCCCGCGCGTCGTCACCGCGGAGATCGTCGCCGCCACGTCGGCCGACTGGGCGAAGCGCTCACCCTCCGTCGACGGCAGGAGGTTCATGAAGTCGACATCCCAGCGCAGGACCGTTGGCAACGACCAGGTGTAGAGGAGGAGCGGCGCGACGAACGCAAAGGCCCCGAGGCCGCCCTGCCACTGCCGACGGTTGACCGCCTGCCAGGCCAGGCCCAGCCCCGCGCCGGCCAGCACCGCCGCCGGCGGGACGAGGGTCACCACGTGCTTCGGGAAGAGCGGCGCGTAGGCGAGCAGCACGGCGAGCGCCGCGAGCGGCCACGCCACGTACGGGAGGGCGCGGCGCGGACTGCTCAACAACGCGGCCAGCCCACCCGCGGCCGCGAGCGCGAAGAGGCCCACGCCGTCGCGCGCCAGCAGCGAGGTCCGCAGGAGTGCGACGTTCTCCCGGAGGTTCCAGCCCTCCACCTCGCGGGCCTTGAGGCGGAAGTCGACCATCTGGTTCACCACCGTCGAGAAGCCGGTCGTCAGCACCACCCCGGCCACGACGGCCGCCGAGACGGCGCCGACCAGCAGCAGCGGCCCCGAGCCGCGGCGCGGACCGAGCAACGCCGCCAGCGCGACTACCGGCACGGCCGCCAGGACGATCGGCTTGATGAGCAACGCCACGCCGAGTAAGAGACCGGCGAGCACGAGCCAGCCCTGCCGGCCGCTCCGCTGATACATCAGTGCTGCCGCCACGGCCAGGATCGCCGGGGCGAGCGCGGGCACTTCGGCCAGCGCCTGGCGCGAGTTCCGCAAGTAGGTCGGACTGAGCGTGACCAACACGGCGGCGACAACCCCGCCGACCGGCCCGCCGAGCACCCTCGCTGCCCAGTAGACGCCGACGATCCCGAACAGCGAGTAGAAGCCCACCGCGATGCGGGCGGCCCCGAGCGTCTCGCCGAAGAACTGGTACAGCGGATAGAGCATGTCCAGCAGGAGCGGCCCCTGTGACGAGTAGATCTCCTGAACCGGCCGATAGCCGGCCGACATCAGCAGCAATTGGATGCCGCGGATGCCCTCGTCGAGGTCGCCGCTGGTGTTGCCAAGGTGAACCAGGCGCATGAATGCCGCGGAGACGAGGATCACGCCGAGCGCCAACGTCTCGGCCGGCCAGGTCACCGGCCGCACGCGCATGGTCATGCTCGGGACCGAGAGCGTCCGTGCCAGCATCAGGACCGCACCCGGACCGTCGTCAGCGGCACGTCGGTGGCCCCCCCGGCCCCGTCGAGCGGGAGCATCGCGCGGGCTTTCGAGTCGTAGAGGCCGACGAACAGTCGATAGTCGCCGGCGGGCGCCTTCGCGGGCACGGTCAGCGTCGACGTCCGGAACGTCCACCGTCCCGGCTCCCAGGCCTCCGTCCCCTCGCCGCCGCCGCCCAGGCTCCGCTGGTTCTGCTCGACGGTCTGTCCTGATTCGTCGCGGAGGATCGTCACGACCGCGTAATCGGCGGCGACGGGCCCGACCGCCTCCCAGCCGAGCGTCAGCGTCAGCGCGCCGCCCGGCCGGACCTCGGCGCGCTCGAGGGTGTGCCCGAGCAGCCGCAACTGGGCGCCGAACGTCGCGCCGCTCGGCCGATCGAGCGACCGCTCGAGGATGTCGCGGGCCGTCGCGAGGTCGGCGTCCTGGCGGAGATAGACGGCGCGGTCCTTGCCGTTGCGCCGCTCGTTGATCTTGATCGCCACGAACCGCTCGTCCACCCAGTCCCCGAAGCCGCGGACGTTGCGCAGGCCGTCACTGTAGAGGAACAAGAGCCTGACGTCGAAGCGCTCCGTCGCCGCGATCGCGTCGGCGGCGTTGATCGAGCGCGAGCGGATCCGCACCATCGACGTGTCGACGAGGCTCGGGGGTACGAGGCGGCGCGCCGCGAACGCGACCGACGGCTCGTCGACGAGGACGAAGTCGCTCGGCCCGGTCAGGCGCGGGATCAGCGCGATCTCGTCGTCGAACGTCTCCGGGCGCGTCTCGGGGATCCCGGCGATCAGCCGTCGGTCCAGCTCCAGGATGCGCGGCAAGCTGGCCGCGTACCAGATCGCCAGTACCAGCCCGGCGCCGCCGACGATCCAGGCGAGCGTCCGCGCCGTCCCGACCGTCTGGCGGCCGGCCTGCCAGAGCTGCCAGCCGGCGCCCACGCCAACCCCGATCAGGAGGGCGAGCGGCGGCAGCATGATGACCGCGTGCTTGAACTGGAGCGGCGAGTACGCCATCAGGAGCCCGAACGTCGCCAGCGGCCAGGCGACGAGCGGCACGCCGAGGCGCGGGCGCCAGACGAGCAGCAGGATGGCCGCGCCGGCCGCCGCCGCGAAGACGACGAGCCCCTCGTCGACCAGCTCGCCGGCCATCGCCGACCAGTTCTCGTTGAGGCTCCAGCCCTCGGCGCGGCGCGATGCCATCCGGAAGCGCACCATCTGGTCGTACACCTCGACCGGGCCCGCCCAGATGACGGCCAGCGCCAGGATGGCCAGCAGCGAGCCAGCGAAGACCAGGCCGCCGGCAAGCCAACCCTTGCCGCGCAGGAGGATCGCGAGGCCGATCGGGACCAGGGCCGGCGCGACGATCGGCTTGGTCGCGAGCGCCAGTCCGGCCAGGGCGCCGGCGGCCACCAGCCACCGCCGGCTGCCACCCCGCCCGTAGGCG
>JALYGH010000350.1 GCA_030777205.1 Chloroflexota bacterium | reverse complement strand
GCTCAACGAGACGTTCTGGCTCGGTCTGGGCACGCCGGGCTCGCTGGTGCCGGCCGACACCAACAAGTACAACCCCGGTCCGGAGTACCGGACCCTCTGGCACACCCACGACGCCGCGAAGGCGAATCAAATGCTCGATGCGATCGGGCTCAACCGGAAGGATGCCGAGGGTTTCCGGCTGCGGACGGACAATGGCCAGCGGCTACGTCTGGAGATGCAGACCCAGGGCGGTCAGTTCCTGCCCTATACCCAGATCTCGGAGATGATCCGGGATCAGTACCGGCGGATCGGCATCGAGATCTTCGTGCAGGAGAACGAGCGTACTCTGGCCGAGCGGCGGAACGCCAGCAACGAGAACCAGCTCTTCGCCTGGGTGGCCGACGGCAGCGAGCACCTGTTCACCTTCCCGAACCACGTCTTCCCGTACGACCCTCTCGGAGGCGGTGGCGCGCTGTACGCCCAGTGGTTCCAGTCGAACGGCGCCCAGGGGAAGGAGCCGCCGCCGAAGCTGAAAGAGGTGTATCAGCTCTTCAACCGAGCCTTCAGCGTGCCGGAGGAGGAGCGGATCCAGATCGGCAGGCAAATCTGGAGGATCGTGACCGAGGAAGTCTTCTCGTTCGGCGTCGTGGGACTGAGCCCGGCCGCGATGGGCGTCCGCATCGTGAACAACCGGATGGCCAACATCCCGGCCCGCCAGTACAACAGCCCGGACGGCAAGACGCCGGGCATCTCGCGGCCGGTGACGTTCTACTTCAAGACTTGATCGGCTTCGCGTGCTGAGTGTCGCGAGACGCTTGGTCTGGATGGCCCCGGAGAGGTCCGGGGCCGTCCCGACCTGTCGTCAGCGAACGTACCCGCGAGCGTCGTCGTAAGCGGCGATCTGCTCGGGTGTCAGGATCGCCGCCGTCGCGAGGTGCGCTTCCAGGTGGATCGACTGGAGCGCGCTCTGGAGCTGGCCCGCTTCGGTGATCCGCGTCGGTAGGACCTCCGTGGTCAGCGTGCCGGCGCGGAGATCCTCCTCGAGGCGCGCCTGGGCATCGAGGAAGCGTTGGCCGGCTGCCGGGGCCGTCGCCGCCATCCGGTCATAGACCCCCTGGACGGCGAGGCGCTGCTCCTCGGACAGACCGAGCCGGTCGGCAAGATCGAGGACGTGGCGCGGACCCGGATAGCCGTTCAGCTCGGCGGCGCGCGCGAGTCCGGCCCCCGCTCCCGCCCGGATGTCCGCGATCTCGCTCGGCGTCAACGCTCGGATCGTGGAATTGGGATCGAAGGTGCCGGCGTGCGGCGAGCGCTCACGGCCGGCCATCGCCGAGTCCGCGCCCGCCGGCGCGCCGGCGGCATGGTGCGGCATGCCGGTGTGGTGCATGCCGGTGCCCGTGCCAGGATCCATGCCGTGCGCCGGCATGCGTGCTCCACCCGACCCTGCCCCCGACGCCTGACTCGGGACCGGGGTCCCGTACCACTCCTGGTACCACTGCCGCATCTGATCGATCTCCGCGGCCTGGCTGGCTGCGATCGACTGGAGCAGGTCGTGCAACTCCGGCTTGTCGATGCCGACCTGCATGTGGGTCGACATCATGACGGCCATCTGGTGATGCGGGATCATCGCCTCGATGAATGCCTTGTCGAACGGCTGCGCGCCGTCTAGCGTCGCCGCGTCATGGCCGCCCATCATCGGCATGTTCGCCATCCGGCTCGGCCTGACCTCGCTGCCGTACCACTCCCGGTACCACCGGCGCATCTGCTCGATCTCGGCCGTCTGGGTCTGCTTGATCGTAGTCGCGAGGTCGCGGATCTCCTGGTGCTCGGCCCGGGCCAGCGCCAGGTCGGCCATGACCACCGCGTCCTCGTGGTGCGGGATCATTTCCTCGATGAAGTGGGCCGCCGGATCGGTCGGGGAGCCGGCGCGCGGCCCGACCTGGTCGGACGACCCTCCCCACATCGGGCCCCGCCCCATCATCGGGCCATGTCCGCCCATCATCGGCCCCATGCCAAAGCCACCGGCCATCGTGCCGTGGGCCGGCCCCCAGCCTTCGCCCGCCATCGGGCAAGCCGTGCCGGTGGGCTGCGTCTGGGCCAACGCCGTGGCGAACGGCGTCGCGACGACCGCCCCGGTGACCAGCGCTCCGGCAAGCATACCGAGCGTTCGCTTCCTCATCGTCAGTCCCTCCTTGGTCCGCGGCGCACCGTCCGCGGCGCATCGGCGAGAGTGGCCGCGGCGTCTGCCCGACCGCTCCTCGCCTACCTCCAGTATTGGAGGCAAACCTCAAGCAGTCCTGGCGGTTTGCTCAAGATTGGCGCAAGCGTCGACATGCCACGGTACTGCGCTCCGGATGCGGACATCAGCCGTGCGCAAGCGGCAGCTCGATCGTGAACGTGCTCCCCCGGCCAGCTCCGGGCGACTCGGCCCAGATCCGGCCGCCCATCGCCTCGACCAGCGCCCGGGCGATCGTCAGTCCCACCCCGGCCCCGCCGAGCGCCCGCGACCGCGACTTGTCGACGCGGTAGAAGCGCTCGAAGACGTGCGGCAGGTGCTCGGGTGGGATGCCGATGCCCGTGTCGCGGACCTGGAAGCGCACCATGTCGCCCGCTCGCATCGCCGAGACGGCAATCTCGCCGGGCGCCGGCGTGTAGCGCAGCGCGTTCGTCAACAGGTTGGTGAGTACCTGGACCGCCCGGTCGGGATCGGCCCGGACCGCTGGCAGGTCGTCGGGCACGTCGACGGCGAGCGCCAGGCCCTTGGCCGCGACGTCGCTCTCGATCCGCTCGACGGCTGCCCGAACGAGGCCGGCCGGCGCGACCGCGCGCTGCGGCACGCTCAACTGGTGGGCTTCGGCCCGCGACAGCTCCTGCAAGTCCTCGACGAGCCGCCGGAGCCGCCCGGCCTCGGTGTGCAGCTTCGCCCAGACTCGGTCGGACGGCTCGACGACCCCGTCCAGTAGGCCCTCGAGGTAGCCCTCCAGGGTGGCGATCGGCGTGCGCAGCTCGTGGGCGACGTCGCCGATCAGCTCCAGGCGCCGCCGCTCGGCGTCCTCGACCGCTTCCGCCATCGCGTTGAAGCTCGCCGCGAGCTGGGCCAGCTCGGTCGCCCCGCCCACCTCGACGCGCTCGCCACGCTCGCCCCTGGCGATGCGACGACTGGCGGCGGCGAGACACTGAATCGGGCGGGCGAGCTGGTGCGAGACGAACAGGCTGGCCAGCACGGCCGCCGCCAGGGCAACCCCCGCGGCCAGCATCAGCGCCTCACCGAGCGCGACGCGGTACGTCTCCTCGATCGCCGCCTCCATGCTCGACACCATTGGCCCGCCCCCCGGCCCCGGCATCATCGGCATGCCGGGCCCGCCGACGCCCGGATTCATGCCGCGCTGGCGCATCATGTCAGCCATGTGGCGCTCGACGAAACCTGGCGCGGCGAGCCTGGCCGCGCCGTAGACAGTCGCCAGGCCGACGAGGATGACCACGAGGTGGGCCAGCAGCAGGCGCACGCGCAGCCCGGCCAGGGCAGTACGGACGCGATTCACGCGGGCGGCTCGACAAGGCGGTAGCCGACCCCGCGCACCGTCTGGACCCAGCGCGGGCGGGCCGGGTCGTCCTCGAGCTTGCGGCGCAGGTTGCCGACGTGGACCTCGACCACGTGGTCGTCGTAGAACTCGCTGCCCCAGACGCGCTCCAGGAGCTGGGAACGGGTGAACACCCGCCCGGGGTGACCGGCGAGCGCCGCGAGCAGGGAGAACTCGCGCGCCGTGAGCGGCACGACCTCGCCTCGCCGGCGC
>JALYGH010000349.1 GCA_030777205.1 Chloroflexota bacterium | reverse complement strand
GGGCACGGTCGTCCGCGTGACGGCGGGGCGCGCGGGCGGGCGGACGCCCAGCAGCCTGAACCAGTAACCGACGGACGGGCCCAGCCCGACCGCGAAGAGGATCGTGCCAAATCCGAGCGGCGCGCCGAGCAGGAAGCCGACCAGCGCGGCGCCCACTTCGATGCCGGCGCGGATCGTGGACGGACCGCGTCCCGACAGGCGCATCAGGGCGAGCATGAAGCTGTCGCGCGGCCCGGCCCCCAGCCCGCCCTTGATGTACCAGGCGATCCCGAGCCCGGAGATGACGAGTGAGGCGACCAGCATCGCGTAGCCGCCCACGTCCGGCCGCATGAGAGGGATCAGCTCGCTCGCCAAGAGCAGGTCCATGAACCAGCCGACGAGCACCGCGTTCATGAGGGTAGCGGCGCCCGGGCGCACGCCGAACAGCCAGGACACCACGACCATCACTCCGCCGACCACCTGGCTGGCCTGTCCGAGCGTCAGCGGGGCGTGGAGGGTCATCCCGACGTGGAGCGCCTGCCAGGGCGAGAGCCCGACGTTGGCGCGCACGTTCAGCACCATCCCGAGCGAGAACACGAACAGGCCGACCGTCGTCACGGCCACCTGGCGTGCCGGGTTGGGGGACCGGGCCGTCGCGCCGCCGCGCTCGTTCGCGCTCATCGAGGTGCCTCAACTCATGGTACCTCGCCACGCCCGGGCGCGTCCGGCGTCGCCACCGCAGCCACCGGCGTCGAGGCGCGCGCCGGAGTACCGGGCGGGCCGAGCGCCGAGGCTGACCGATGCCCCGCCTACTGGTAGATGATGACCAGCGGCGACGGCTCGAGCTCCACCACCTCCTCGGGCGTCATCAGCGGCTTGTCCTGCGGGTAGAACAGCTTGAAGCCGGTATGCTGGAAGTCGTGGCCTTGGATGACCCGCTCCCAGGTCCCGCGCTTCACTTCCGGCGGGCCGAACCCGTCCATCACGACGGCAACCTGGACGTGTGGGTCTGTCTTGATCTTTTCGTGATCGGTCAGCATGTCGAAGGTGAAGCGATGGACGAGCAGGACCTTCGGCGGCAGGTTCTCCTTCGCGACCAAGTCGGAGAGGATGTCGATCGCGACGTTGACGTCGTCGCCGCTGTGGCTGCCGATGACTTCTCCCGGGCGCTGGTCGGGGGTCATCGCGAACTCCGGGTCGAGCGCCAGGTGGACGTACGGGCGGCGCAGGAACGGTAGCATGGCGCGGACCTCATCGGCGACGTTGCTGCGCCCGACCTGGATGTCGAGGATGAGCAAGAAACCGTGCTGCTCGGCCCAGCCCATCACTTCCTCGATCAGCTCGGTGTCCATGCGCAGGCGGTACATCCCGTCCGCGCCGGCGTCGGCCTGGGCCACCGTCGCCACCAGCTCGAGCGCCGGCAGGACCGGGTGTTCCGGATCGGCGGCCTCGTACGCCGCCGCCTGCTCCTTCAGGCGGGCAATCATCGGCTCCGGCGGGATCTCCCCGAGGATCCCCATCTGCTTCGACAGCGGGTTGCCGTAGTATGTGACGATCCGATTGCCCGGCAGGATAGCGCCGGGAAGCTCGGTCTCGACGGCGGACATCGGTCGCGTGTCGCTCGTGGTGCGCTCGACGGTCTCCCAGAAGAAGCGCTCGTCGTTCGGGCGCCGGCGTGGGCCGTTCGGCCCGACGACCCAGGTATTCGTGCCGTCCGTGAACGCTGCGCGCCCGTCCGACGTCCGCAAGATCAGCTCGCCGTGGGTCGTCCGCTGGTAGATGTCGCCGTCGTCGCCGGTCCGGGCGCCTTCCACGCACTGGCCCACGACCTGCCCGCCGATCGCCGCTCGCAGCTCCGTGAACGCCCCGATCGCCTGGCAGTGCGACGCGTGCACCGCGACACTCGGCGTTCCGATCATCGCGAACAGCAGGGCGGTGAGCATCAGGGCGACGCGGCGGAACCTCTTCGTCATCTAGACCCCTCCTCGGGAGCGGTGGCCACGCCCATCAACGCCGCTCGTGGCCCGCGACGCTGCGCAGACTACCCGTTTGTCGACTCGAATGCAAGACCCCGCCATGAGCCGGACGGCATCCCGACCGACCGGCCCGGGCATGAGGGGCGGCTACCGGCGGCGACCGTGGGGGTCTCTGGTCACGCGGCGGCCCGGAGCTCAACGGTGGCGCAGTGCCGGCCGAGAGCGGCGGTGACCTGACGGGGAGCGCTGTCTACCGCGGCCAAGCCGCGGGGTGGAGCGGCGCGTGCGGGGTCGGTCGCAGGCGTCGGCAAGCGTCGCGAGCGGGCTGCGCAGGCCGGTCCGCGGCTGGATCCGGCAGCGGCCCCTCCTCGAAGCCTCGGGCAGACGCTCAGGACTGTGGGAGTCGGGAGGGCTGGCAGGCTTCCATGACCGCGTGGATGGCGTCCAGGCCGGGGCGGGCCGGGACGACGCGCACGATGGCCGTATCGAGGCCCTCGGCGAGGTGGCGGAACGCCGCCGCGGCGCCCGACGCCGGGCCGAAGTAGCCGACCAGCCGCGCCAGCTCGACCGGGAACGCGTCGATCAGCTCCGCCTCGGGGGCGCCGCGATCGCGCCGCGCCTCCAGCTCGCTCAGGGCCGCGTCGAAGCCCATCCGCCCAAAGTGGCCGCGATAGCCCAGCTCCTTTGAGACGCCCGGCCGCGCGAGGGCGTACCCCATCAGCGCCTTCGTGTAGGCCCGCCGCGCCGCGTCCTCGTCGTCGTCGACGCAGATGCGGATGTACTCGACCAGCTTGACGTCGCGCGGGTCGCGGCCGGCGCTCCGCGCGCCCTCGTCGACCTGCTGGCGGCTCCAGGCGACCTGCTCGGGCGTGCACCAGTTCAGCGCGGCGCCATCGGACGCCTCGCCGGCCAGGTGGAGCATCTTCGGGCCGAGCGCGCCGAGGACGACCGGCACGCGGGGCGGGCGGAAGCCGAGGCGGAAGCCGCGGAGGGTGACCGCCGCCCCTTCGTGGGTCACCTCGTCGCCCGCCAGCAGTCCGCGCAGCACCACGAGGTAGTCGCGCATCGTGCCGAGCGGGCGCAGCTCGGGGAGACCGAGCGAGCGACGATACGCCGGGGTGTGGATGCTGCCCGAGCCGACGCCGAGGACGAACTTGCCGCCGCTGATCTCGCCGACGGTGCCGGCGGACTGCGCCAGGGCCGGCGCCGACCAGTGCCCGACCGGGATGACCGAGATGCCGGTCCCGAGCCCGCCGGGGACGACCTCGGCGCTGGCCCCCCACCATTGGGCGCAGACGTGGAGCGGGTCGCGCGCCACGCCGGCGTTGGTCCAGATGTTTTATTATAATATCAGCGCCGCCTGCAGG
>JALYGH010000348.1 GCA_030777205.1 Chloroflexota bacterium | reverse complement strand
TCCATACTCCATCCGTTCGCTGGCATCGCCCGTATGCGGGCGGCTTCGCTATCGCAGCCTAGCGTACCCGGTTCGCGAGCACTTGTCCATTTTCGGCCGCTGCGGCAGCAGGCGGTTCCGACGGGATTCGGAACTCGCCCCGGCCTGTCCTAGCAAGGGACGCTGCACGCACCGCTCGGGACATGCTGGCGGTGCAATGGATTCGCGTCACGTGTTTCCGGAACGCCGACCCGGCCGGGGCGTATACTTAGGCCATGCAGATCCGTGTCCGCCTGTTCGCGTCGTTCCGCGAGGCCGTCGGCCAGAGCGCGCTCGACTGGGATGCGCCCGAGGGTGCGACAGTCGGCGCAGTGCTGGCCGCCCTGCGCGAGGCGTACCCCGCCTTGCGGCGCGGACCGGAGCGGGCGATGTACGCCGTCAACCAGGAGTACGTCGGCCCGGAGTACGGGCTGCGCTCCGGCGACGAGTTGGCCCTGATCCCGCCCGTTAGCGGCGGCTGATCGTCCCCCGGGCGCGCGGGGATTGACACGGGCGGATCGCTCGTCTGCACTGCCGTTGCCGCGGGGCCGTGCCGGTCGCGGCTGCAAGCGTGGGCTGGGCGATACGTCGCGGGGCGCGCGGCACTGTGGCATCTCGGTCGCCTCGTAACGTACGCGTGTGGCCATCACGGCGTGCGGTCGACTGCCACCTTGGCGGGGGGCGATGGCGTTTGGCACGCGATCCCTGATGAACGAGTACGTGTCGAGTCATCGGGACCGGCCGTGCCGAACCCCGGCCGGCGCTCACTCCTCGTCGGGATCGAGCCCGGGTGGGGCCGGCGCGTCCGGCTGAGGCGCGGTCGGGTCGGCTGCATCACCGGGCACGGGTGACGGCGTGACCGCCGCGTCGTCCGACGTGGGCTCGGCCGTGGCCGGCCCATCGTCCGGCGCGGGCGTGGGGGAGCCGGCGGCCGGGGGCGTGGCAGGCGCGCGGACCAGGACGACCGGGCGGTCGACTTCGAACCGCGCGTCAACCGCGTCGAGGGTGGCGACATCCGGGCCGATCGTCAGCCGGAGGCGGTCGCCGCTGTGGAGGATCTGGATGAGCATGCCGGGGGCGCTCCACCTGATCAGCGATGGCTGACTCTGGACCTCGCGCAGCGCCGGCCCGAAACGACCGGCTACGGCCTCCGCGTAGGCGTTGAAGAACTCGGCTGCGTCCGCCTCGCTGTCCCAGGCCGTGTCCGCGACGACGAGCCGCCGGCCGGCGCCGTCTTCGAGCACCGCGTAGGCGTCCCCACCCCAGCCGGTCGCCGCCACCTCGGCCGCCGGCCAGTCGAGCGTCTCCTGGATCAGGACGCGGAGGACCAGCTCGCCGAGGACGTCGGTGCGGAGGAGCCGCCAGGTGCTGCCCCCCAGCGCTCCACTCAGCGGCGGCAGGTCGACCTGGCGGGGGGCTTCGCGGGCGAGATACTTCTCCGGGTGGATGATCTGCTCGGTCGAGCGGGGCGGGTCGGCGAGGGCGCGGTCGATCGCGGCGAAGCCACCCTCCTGGTAAAGCTGGATCGCGAAGTACTGCCCTTCGAGGTAGGGAAACTCGAGCTCGGCGCGGACGATCAGGGGCGCCGCGGCGAGCACACCCGAGCTCGGGCGGGGCTCGTCCAGGCTGAGCTTCTCGTCGGGGGTGAGGAAACGGCGGCCCCACTGGGTCATGGTCAGCATGGCGTCACCCTCCACCAGGGCGGTGGCGGCCATCCGTCCGTCCGCGCTCGCGCCCTGGGCTGGCAGCAGTCGCCGGAGGTCGAAGTGCTGGTCCTGGAGGGCGTGGGCCGCCTCATGGGCGAGGATCGCCTTGTCGAGGACACTCGGAGGGGCGCCGTCGGCGACGACGATGAGGCGGCGCTGCTCGCGGTCGTAGAGGCTGCCGACGTGCTCACGGAGGACCTCCATCTGGAAGCGGCGTAGGTCGAAGCCCGCCGGGATCAGCCCGAGCGTCTCCAGGAGGATGCCACTGACGCGGTACTCACGGACGGCGTCGTCGGACTCGAGGTCTCGCATCAGCAGGGCCTGGAGCGAGCCGCTCTCCAGAGCCGCGGCGGGCACCGGGGAGCGGAGGGCGAGGCCACGGACCTCGGCGGTCTCGCGCAGGATGTCCTCGACCTGTGCATCGACGTCCTGTGCCAGGATTGGCGGCGCCCAGAGGATCGCGGCGACGGCCAGCATGGGCAGCAGGCCGGCGAGTGCCCGGTGGAGGGGCTTCAGACGCCGTCGAGCGGGCAGGGTGAGGTCGAATCGTCGCATGATTCCTCGAGGGCCCCCTGCCCTCAAAATGTTGGGGGTGTGACCCACGGGAATGGGCCGGACAAGGTCGAGGAGGGCTGGCGTTGCGGCGGACACCGTGGGCGCTGAGACGCCTGCCTGCTACCAGGTGCGCCACGCCGGCCCCGGGCGAACTGTAGCCGGTGGTGCGCCCACCGCTCCAGGCGCCGGAGGTGACCGGGCACCCGGCCGCCTGATCCGCCCACCCCGAACCTCTGTTTCAGTCCACGCCTACGGGTCCACCCCCATCATTGGAGGGCAAGGGGCCGCGCGCGGTTGACACCCTCCTGGCCGGGGGATACCCTGCCGGCGCCGACACCGCGTGCTGCGCGTGCGGCCACCGGCTCGAGGGAGCGCCGGGCGGTACCCGTGACCAATCTCGAGCCAATGAGGAGCCAGGAGACAGATGCCAGCGATCCAGTTCGGTTACCACACCGTGCCGCGCGGCGAGGGTGACCCCGCGACCGAGCCACACCCGAGCCATCGGCTCATGCTGCGGGACGCCCAGCAGGCCGAGCGGCTCGGCTTCGACTCGGTCTGGGTGCCGGACCACTTCTACTTCGAGCGCTTCGGTCGGCTCGAGACCTACCCGGACCTGTGGACGCTGCTCACCGCGATCGGGGTGACGACCGAGCGGGTCAGGATCGGGACGAACGTGATCGCGGCCACCTTCCGCCACCCGGCCCTGCTGGCCAAGATGGCCGGCGCGCTCCAGGAGCTGTGCGACGGCCGGCTGATCCTCGGCATGGGGGCGGGCAACCAACCGCACGAGCACAACGCCTTCGGCCTCGACTTCGAGCGACGGATCGGGCGCTTCAAGGAGTACATCCCGATCCTGACCGCGTTGCTGAACGGCGAGACCGTCAGCTTCGAGGGGCGCTACTTCACCCTGCGCGAGGCCAGCCTCCGCACGGCCGTGCCGAAGGTGCCGCTCTGGATCGCGGCCGGCGGGGAGCAGATGTTCGCCCTGACCGCGAAGTACGCCGGCGGCTGGAATGCCGCGGGCGGGGCCGGCGGGGACCCGGCCGTCTTCAAGGCGAAGTATGACGGCCTCGCGCAGGCCTGCCGCGTGGCGGGGCGGGACGTCAAAGACATGGACGTCTGCCTGCTGACCTTCCTGGCCCCGGAGCCGGACGCGGCGACGGCGCGCCGGACGCTCGAAGGGCTGGCCGCCCACACCAACTCGACGCCGGAGGAGGTCCAGAAGCGGACGGCCGTCGGGACGCCGGACGAGATCGCCGCCCGGCTGCGCCCGTTCGCCGAGCTCGGCGTCAACCACTTCATCTGCGCCGTCAGCCTGCCGCCGGACCCGGAGCGCTACTGGGAGCGAGTCGAGTTGCTGGCGCGCGAGGTGTTCCCGCGCGTCAAGGCCTGATCGAACCGGAACCCACGCCGTGACAGCCGCGGGCGCCCAGGTCCGGAGGCAGGCGCGCACCATACTTCCCGGATACCAACGGCCGTCGTTCTGGGACGCGGGCACGCGGAGAAGGATTCCGCACGAGGGGTGAGGGATGGGAGTCGTCGGACTTGAGATTCGGGCGCGGCGCCCGTTCGCCGATGGGGCCGTATTCGGCGAGGTTGGCGCCTACGAGCGGATCGACGGCGTCGTCCGGTTCGCGGTCGATCCGGCGGACGCGGCCAACCAGGCGATCGTCGACCTGGACATCACCGAGCGGGGACCGGACGGCCGGGTCCACTTCCTGGCCGACTTCTGCCTCCTCCAGCCCGCCGACCCGGCCCGTGGCAACCGGCGACTGCTCTCTGAGGTGCTGAACCGCGGGCGGAAGAACATTCCCCGTCACTTCAACCGCGCGCCGGCCGCCGCCGTCCCGACCGCGGAGATCGATCCTGGCGACGGTTTCCTTATGCGCCGCGGCTGGACGGTCGCCTGGTGCGGCTGGCAGTGGGACGTCGTGCGGAGCCCCGCCCTGCTGGGCCTCGAGGCGCCCCAGGCGCTCGAGGACGGCAGGCCGATCCAGGGCCGGGTGTCGGTCGAGTTCCAGCCCAATGCTCCGGCGCCAGACAAGCTCCTGGCGAACCGCGTCCATCACCCCTACCCGACCGTCGACCTGGACGACCCTGACGCCGAGTTGACCGTCCGCGACTGGCCGGGCGGCGCGCGGACGACGATCCCCCGTGATCGTTGGCGCTTCGCGAGGGATGACGGCGGGCGCCCGGCCCCCTCCGACAGCCACGTCTGGCTCGCTGGCGGCTTCGAGCCGGGCAAGGTGTACGAGGTCGTCTACCGGACCGGCACCTGCCCGGTCGTCGGGACGGGCCTGCTCGCGGTGCGCGACTTCACGGCCTTCCTCCGTCACGGGACGGCGGACGCGGGCAACCCCTGCGCCGGGCGCCTGGACCGGGCGTACGGCTACGGTGTGTCCCAGAGCGGGCGCTTCCTGCGCCATTTCCTCTACTTGGGGTTGAACCTCGACGAGGAGGGGCGCCAGGTCTTCGACGGGCTGATTCCCCAGGTAGCGGGTGCTCGTCGGGGGCAGTTCAATCACCGCTTCGCCCAGCCCTCCGACCAGTCGACCCCGAGCTTCGGCCACTTGATGCCATTCGCCGATGACCCGCAGATCGACCCGCTGACCGGCGAGAGCGGCGGCCTGCTCGACCGGCAGCGCGCGCTCGGCGGCGTGCCGAAGCTGATCTACCTAAACACCTCGGCCGAATACTGGCGCGGGGACTCCTCGCTCGGCCACGCCGACGTCGCCGGCACCCACGACATCGAGCCGCCGGCCGAGGTCCGCTCCTACCTCTTCGCCAGCACCCAGCACGGGCCGGGCGTCCTGCCACTCCAGTACGTGAACCCGACCGAGGACTCGCGTGGCGTCCACGGCTTCAACGCCGTCGACTACACGCCCCTGGTGCGGGCCGCGCTGGTGAACCTGGATCGCTGGATCTTGGAGGGCGTCGAGCCGCCGCCCAGCGTGTTCCCACGCCTCGCCGATGGCACCGCGGTCCGCCCCGCCGACGTGTTGGAGCCCTTCCGCGCCATTCCCGGCGTGACCGTCCCGGACCCCGAGCGGCTGCTGATGATCTGGCGGACCGAGCTCGGCCCGGATGCCGCTCGGGGTATCGCCGATCCCCCGGCCCGCCTCGGCGAGCAGTACCGGAACTACGTCTCGGCCGTCGACGCCGACGGCAACGAGGTGGCCGGCATCCGCCTGCCGACTGTGGTCGTCCCGATCGCCACGTACACTGGCTGGAACCCACGCGACCCGGCCACGGGCGGCACGGGCCAGATCGTCTCGATGCAGGGCTCGACGCTGCCGTTCCCGGCCACCCGTGCCGAGCGCGAGCGGCGGGGCGATCCGCGCCCGTCGATCGAGGAGCGCTACCGCGACCGCGACGACTACCTGGCTCGGGTGCGCATCGCCGCCGTCGAGCTGGCGCGGCAGGGCTATATTCTGGAGGAGGACGTCGAGGTGACGGTCGAGAGCGCCGCCGAGCGCTACGACGCGTTCGCCGCCGCGCCGGCCACCGCCCGCCGCGACTGAGCGCGGGGCGGCGAGATCCTCGCCGCCCGACAATCAAAGCCGGCGATGCGGCTGGCCGCGGCGGATGCTCGTCGACACCAGCGAGGGCAGGCATGGCCACACCGCCGCCGGCCACTCCCGAACCGTTCCTGATCGGTCGAAGGCGCGAGCTGACCGTGCTGGCTCGCCACGTCGAGACCGCTCTGGCGGGGCGCGCCGAGGTGGCGCTCGTCGTCGGCGAGCCCGGGATCGGCAAGTCCCGCCTGCTCGACGTCGTCGCGGCGCGCGCCATGCGCTCGGGCATGCTGGTGCTCCGCGGCGGCGCCTCGGATGCCGAGGGTATGCCGCCCTACCTGCCGTTCGTCGAGGCGCTCGGTCGGCACGTCGCGACGACCCCAGAGGAAGAGTTGCGCGAGCAGGCCGGTCCGCTGGCGCCGATCCTGGCGACGATCCTCCCCGAGCTGACCCTGCGCCTCGGCGAGTTGCCGGCCAGCTACCCACTGCCTCCTGAGCAAGCCCGCCTGCGGCTGTACGAGGCGGTCGGCGGGTTCCTGGCCGCCATCGCCGCGACGCGCCCGCTGCTCCTGGTCCTCGACGACCTGCAGTGGTCGGACCCGGCCAGCCTGGACCTCCTCTGCTACGTCGCGCGGCACCAGCCGAGTGCCCGCCTGCTCGTCCTCGGCGCCTACCGCGAGGGCGAGGCCGAGCAGCGCCCGGCCTTCTCGCGCGCCATCGCCGAGCTGACTCGCCTCCGGGTGCTGAGTCGGGTGACGGTCGGCCGACTCGATGCCGACGACGTCGCCGCGCTCGCGGAGGGGTATCTCGGCGCCCCGCTGGACCGGGCAGCGGCGCGGCTCCTGTTTGAGCACTGCGAGGGGAACCCCTTCTTCGCCGAGGAACTGGTGCGGGTCTGGACGGAGACCGGCGGCCTGGAGCCGCGCCCGGTGGAAGGGATCGGCGCCGCCTTCGGCCTGTCCACGACGGCGCAACCGACGCTGCCGCCGACCATCGTCGAGGCCATCCGCCAGCGGCTCGGCCTCCTGTCGGACGCCGCGGTCGACGTGTTGCGCACGGCGGCGATCGTCGGCCGCACGTTCGACCCGTTACTGCTGGCCGAGGTGGTCGGCCGCGAACCCGAAGACGTCGAGGAGCGGCTGCGCGAGGTAGAGCGAGCGCAACTGGTACGCCACGACGCGGCCGGTGCGTACACCTTCAGCCACGACAAGATCCGCGAGTGCCTGTACGACGAGGTCACCACGGTCCGCCGACGTCGCCTGCACGGGCTCATCGGTCGTGCGCTCGAGGCCGCGGCGGAACCGTCCGGCGCGCAGCGGCTCGCCGAGCTGGCCTTCCACTTGGCGCGGAGCGGCGACCGCGCTCGAGGGGCTGAGCACGCCCGGCGCGCGGCCGAGCACGCCATGCGCGCCTCATCGGGTGCCGAGGCGATGGCCCACTATTGGACCGTGCTCGACCTGATCGACTCGACCGATCCGGAGCGCGGCGACCTGCTGGTGGCGCTCGGCGAGGCGGCCATGCTGGCCGACGACGAGCAAGCGGCCGTGGCCGCCTTTGTAGACGCCCGTGAGTGGTACAAGGCAGTCGGCGAGCCGGTCCGCGCGGCCCTCGCCGCGCACCGGCTCGGGCACGCCTGGTGGCGGCAGGAAACGATCGACCGGACGCGGACGGCGTTCGAGGAGGCCTTGGCCCTGATCGGGGACCGGCCGGGCCCCGGGCTGGTGTCGATCCTGGTCGACCTCGGCCGGGTGCTTGCCGCCAACCTGCATCGGCACGCGGAAGGCATCGCCCATGTCCGGCGCGCGCTCGAGCTGACCCAAGATCTCGGGGACGACCGCCTGCGCGCTACGGCGAGCCGGACGCTCGGCGACCTGCTCGCGCGGAGCGACGACCTGGCGGGTGGCGTGGTGCTGCTCGAGGAGGCGCTGGCGCTGGCCGTCGAGGCGGACGACCCGGTCGAGGCCGCCGAGTGCTGCGCCTGCTTGGCGTCCGCGCACTACTGGCAGGGAAAGGTGCGGTGCTCCTGGGACCTGACGGTGCAGCGCCGGGCGTTCGCGCTTCGCTCCCAGGATCCGTACCAGCTCCGGCACATCGACGCCTGGCTAGCGTTCCTCGCCGTGCTCCAGGGCCAGATGATCGAGGCCGAGCGGCTGCTGCGCCAGGCCCGGGCGATCGTCGAGCGCCTGGCCAGTCCGGAGCCCGCGGGCTACCTCCACTTCGTGCGCGGCTTCTTCGAGTACGAGCGGGGCCACTACCGGGCCGCCGAGGAAGAGTACCGAGCTGCCACCACGATCTTCCGGTCGATCGGCCCCGGCGCGCTGGTGTGGTACCTGGCAAACCTCGGATTGGCGCAGGCGGCCCAGGGGAAGGCGCAGGAAGCGCGGGCCTGCATAGAGGAGGTCGAGGCGTTGTTGGCCGGACTGCCTGCGGGCACCCTGCCGACGGGTCTCCCTCTTGCCTACCTGACGCTGATCGCGCTGTCCCTGGACGACCGAGGGCGGCTTGCTCGCTACGCCTCGCGACTCCAAGCCTTCCGTGGGCAGCTCCACGACGTGCTGATCGACCGCCTGCTCGGCGAGATCGCGCTCGTGCTCGGTGACCGGGAGGGGGCACATGCCTACCTCGCGGCCGTCGAGACGATGGCCCGACGCGAGGGCCTGAAGTCGGAGCTGGCGCGCATCCTCGACGCCCACGCCCGAGTGGCAATCGCCGCGGGAGAGGGTGGCGC